>JBGUHV010000173.1:0-21613 GCA_045112425.1 Oscillospiraceae bacterium | reverse complement strand
ACGCTCGACATGATCCGCACGCGCCGCGCGAAGGGGTATTCCGACGAGGAGCTCCTCCGCTCGGCCTACGGGCGCGGGCGCGACAACGCGCGCACGCCGATGCAGTGGGATGAAAGCGAAAACGCGGGCTTCACGACCGGCACGCCGTGGCTGCCCGTGAACGAAAACTACAAGGAGATCAACGCCGCGGAGCAGATCGGGCGCACGGACTCGGTCTTCGAGTGCTACCGGAAGCTGATTCAGCTTCGAAAGACCTATCCGGTGTTCGAGGAAGGCGCGTTCACGCTGCTCGAGCCGGAGAACGGCGCGCTCTTCGCCTACCGGCGCGAGACGGAGACGGAAACCCTCCTCGTGATCTGCAATTTCACCGGAACCGAGATCGAAAACCCGCTCGCAAAGGACGCCGAGGGCATGACCCTGCTGCTCGGCACCTGTGGCGGCGATCAGAGCAAAACCCTGCGCCCGTATGAGGCGCGGCTGTATTACATCGGAGACAACTAAAGAGCGTGTCATCCTGAGCGAAGCGCGTCAGCGCGCAGTCGAAGGATCTTGGATTGGCAGGAAAACAGAACAGCCTGCTTCTGTCGTTCTGCTCTGCCAAGATCCTTCGACTCCGCTTCGCTCCGCTCAGGATGACACTGGAACCGGAAAGGAGACTGAACATGGCAAGCGGAAGAATGGAATTTCATGCCGATACGATCATGCAGCACGCGAACTTTTCCTTCGTGCTGCCGAACGACGTGGAGATGGAGGAGGTCTTCGACCGCCGGCACTATGACCGCCCAACGAAGACGCTGATCCTCCTGCACGGCCTGACCGGCACGGACACGGACTGGCTCTTCGGCGGCGTGGCGCAGGAGATGGCCGTGCAGTACAACCTCGCCGTCTTCATGCCCACGGCGGGCAACAACTTCTATCTCGACCGGGGCTATCGCGGCGGCAACTGGGGCAGCTTTGTCGGCGAGGAGCTCCCCGCCTACATCCGCAAGGTCTTCGGCTTTGCAGAGTCTCGGGAGAACACGCTCATCGGCGGACTCTCCATGGGCGGCTACGGCGCGCTGCACACGGCGTTCCAGTTTCCGGAGACCTTCTCCGGCTGCATCGCCCTCTCCTCCGCCCTTCGCATCCATCACTTCGCCGCCGGGCAGAACGACGGCATCATCCCGACGGAGATGATGAAGAACATCTTCGGCGACCTCACAGCGCTCGAAACCAGCGACAAGAACCCCGAGGTGCAGGTGCGCAAGCTCAAGGCAGAAGGAAAGCCGCTCCCGAAGCTCTATCTCGCCTGCGGCACGGAGGACGGCCTCATTGAGGCCAACCGCGAGTTCGACGCCTTCCTCACCCAAGAGGGCGTGGCACACACCTTCGAGGAGGCTCCGGGCAGGCACAACTGGACATTCTGGAACCAGCACCTGCCGAAGGGGCTGGAAGCGATTCTCGGATAAACAGACAAAACCCCCGCCGGAAAGCGAATAGCTTTCCGGCGGGGGTTTTGCATTTTTCATTTGGTTTCGACGGTGAAATCGAAGGTCTTGAGGTTCGCCTTGAGCGCGGCCTCGTGTCCTTCGTGCCGCCAGCGGATGGTGAGTGTTTCGCCCGCCGCCTCGGCGGTGATCACGGCGTTCCAGTCGAAGGCGGGGCAGCTGTTTCGGAGCTTTAAGAGCTTCAGCTGCTCGCGCACGACGTCTCGCTGCAGACCCGCCTCGATCTCGGCGGCGGTGAAATTCGTGCGGTTGATCTCCTTGTGGCCGCCCTCTCCCGCGCGCGCGACGGCGGCGTGGTCGTTCTTGCCGGCGAAGAGATCGAGATACCAGACCTGCGGCTTGCCGGGCATGAAAAGCTGGATCGCGCGGGCGAGCAGCATTTTCTTGTCATCCTCGCCGAGCGCGCTGTAGAACGTGGCGTTCACCTGATAATACACGTTCTTCTGCCCGTGCAGATTCTTCACAAACCCGCCGCGGGAGACGATGAGGTCGATGAGCGCACCGATGCGCTCCTCCGGCAGGATGCCGATGAGATCCAGAAGCGGGATGCCGTCGTGGCAGCCGAGCATGTTCACGGTGCGAATGCCCTTTTCCTGCAGCTCCGTCGCCCACGCGGCGAGGCGAGCCCCGTCGCCACTCTCGAGCGCGTCGATCACAAGCCCGGGCAGGAAGAAGTCATAGGTCATGTAGCCGCGCGCGGCGATCTGCTCATGGCGTGCCTCGCGGTAGCTCGCATGGATCTCCGGCAGGAGCTCGAGGTTTTCGGCATCCGCCGTCTCGCGCAGAGACTGCAGCAGCTCCCACGTTTCGGGCTCGTTGAAGAAGTTGCGCGCGCCGACGGCCTTGGCGGCATAGGCAAAGGCGTCCAGCCGGACGATGCCCGCGCCGTAGGCCGCGAGGCGGCGGAGCGTATCGTGATAAAACGCCTGCACGCGCCCGGAGCGAATGTTCAGATCCATCTGGCCGAGATAGTGCCGCTTGCCGTTCTCGTCCGTGGTGACGGACTGATAGAACGTGTTCCAGTAGGGCACCTCGCGCCCGTCCGGGAAGCCGACCATCAGAATCGGAAGGCCCGGCTTGCGGAAGAACATGTCGCGAATGAGCGCGGGATCGGGCTGGATATAGCCCTCGGGCGTCATCTCGCCGTGACCGGCCCAGAATTCGTTCCAGTCGATGAAGAAGTCGCGGTAGTCGGAGTTTTCGCCGTTTCGCACCAGATCCTGAAACTGCGGCGACTGCACCGAGAGGTGGTTCAAGACGAAATCGAGCTTGAGATCGACGCCGAGCTCGCGCAGCGCCGCGAGATCGTCCTCCGTCGCGAGCGACTGCTCGAGCTCAAAGTCGATGACGGAAAAGCCGCGGTCGAGATCGGAGTGAAACAGGCTCGGGAGCACATAGAGCGAGGAAAACGCGCCTTTCACATCGTCCGTGCCGAGCAGCGCGGCCACGTCATGCAGCGTACCGCCGAGACTGTCGGGATAGACGTTGAGCATCGGGCGGATGTTGGCCTTCGGCGTCATAGCACTTCCTCCATTCTCTCGCTGTATTCCTCGAACGTGAGCAGCTCTCCGGCCTTGGAGACAATGATCTTCGCCTGCTCCGCTCTGCTGTGCAGGATGCCCTGCTCAATTTCGAGCACCATGGTGGTGAAGGGGCTGTCGACCTTGCCGTCGCGCGCGCGGTTTCTGCGGTGGGCGCGCGTCTCCTCGGGCGTGCTGTTGAGCAGGATCGGCAGATCCACGCCGCGCAGGTGGCGGCTGTTGCCGTGCGTCCACTCCACGAGGAGCACATGCACCTCGGAGAAGTCCACCTCGTCATACCAGAGCGCGTCGGGCGTGCGGCCCATGCGGCGCAGCCAGATGCGCTGCGCGCCCTGATGGAACTGGGCGAGAATGTCGTTCAGATGCGCGAAGTCCTGCTCCCGATCCGTGCCGAGATAGCCCTCGAGCCCGATGCGGCCGAACTTCTGATACACGCCGAGCCACGGGTAGTTCGCGGCCCTGGCGGGATCGGCGTCCTCGCCGGTTTCCCAAAGCGCGCGGAGCGTCTCGGCGCGCTCGGCGGTGTAGACGTCCGCCGCCAGCATGGCGCGCACGCCGCTGTTGCGAAACACGCGCTCGCGCTCGGCGTCGTTCTGCGCCGGGATGCGGCGGGGGTAATTGTCGCCGGAGAGCGTATAGGCGCCGACGCCCAGCTGATGGAAATAATAGGCCAGGAGCGAGGCCGTCTCGCTCTTGCCGACGCCCGAGCCGCCGCTGACGGCGACGACGATCTTCTCCGCGGGGTTCTCGCGGATGAGGCGCATCAGCTCGGGGAAGATGACGCCCGCCTTCTGAATGTGCTTCTCGCCGATCTGCACACTGTCGCCGGGCATATCGCCGTGGGGGATGCTTCCGTCCGCCGGAAGGGCGGGCGCCGTCCAGTTCCGGGGCAGCTTTTCAATCCAGTTCATACCTGTTCCTCCTTGTCCGCCGCGAGCAGCATGCGCACGGCCTTTGCAAATCCGTCATGGTCGCAGTCGTCGGTCTGATACTTCGCCGAGGCGCGCACATGGTTCGGCGCGCCGCCCATGGCGACGGAGCGCCCCGCCCAGCGCAGCATGGTCACGTCGTTGTCCGAGTCGCCGATGGCGGCGGCCTCCTCCTTTTTTACATCGAGCATGCGCGCGAGCCGCGCAAGAGACGAGCCCTTGTCGACAAAATTGGCCACGACCTCGGTGTGGCCGGTGAGATCGCCGGTGAAGGCGATGTTCTCTTCGGCGTTCAGCATATCATAGACCGGGCCGCTGTCGTGCTGGCGCATATAGAGAAAATGCAGCTTCGCCACGTCCTCCCCGCGAGACCGCACATAGGCCGGGAGATCCTCGGCAAAGAGGCTCTCGGCGTAGTCATGGAAGAACGTGTGCCGCAGGCGGTAAACCTCCGGCGTCGTGTCGATCACGTCGCGCCCAATCGTGACGGAGCGCGGAATGCCCATCTCGCCCGCGCGCTCCAAAAGCGAGACCGCCTGCTCGAGCGGAATGGTCTTTTGAAACACGGGCTCGAGCGTCTCCAGATCGAAGATCGCGGCGCCGTTTGAGGTGATGGCATAGCGAATGCCCGGCGTTTCCCGCAGCGCCTTCGGGATGCCGAGCAGGTTGCGCCCGGTTGCGATGGCAACCATGACGCCCGCGTCAATGGCCTCCCGCAGCGCCTCCATGGCGCTCGGCGGCACCGTGTCCGTCGAATCGAGGCACGTCCGGTCCAGATCGATGGCCAGCAGCTTGATCATTTCAGTTCCTCCACATTCCAGTTTCCTTTGTCGTCGCGGCGGAGCACCCACGGCATGCCGTTGTGCTGCTTCCCGTCGGCGTCGAGATAATTTGCGAGCAGAACGAGCGTGTTCCCGTCCGGTTCCGGCTCGCGCGCCGTGACCCACGCGACGGAATACGCCTCGTCATAGCGCAGGGCGAGGAGCGTCTCGCCGCCGCGCGTTTTGCGAAAGGCGTCCATCGCAGCGTCCATGGCGGCGCGGATCTCGTCCTTGTCGAGCGTCTCCGAGGCGCCGCGGTCGATGCGCACGCGCGAGGTGTCGCCCCGTTCGACGCAGCCCGCGAGCGAGAGACACAGCAGCGCCGCGAGCAGCCAAAGCAGCAATCGTTTCATTTTCGATACTCCGCGCCGTGCGCGCCGAGAAAGCCCTCGAGAATCAGGCTCGCGGCCACGGCGTCCACCGTCTGACGGTGCTTTTTCTCCTTTTTCCCGTTGGCATGGAGGATCGCGTGCGCCTCGATGGAGCTGCGCCGCTCATCCCAGAGGCGCACCTCCAGCCCGGTCGCCTCCTCGAGCAGGGCCGCGACGGCGCGGCTCTTTTCAGCGCGCGGGCCCTCGGTGCCGTCCATGTTCTTCGGCAGGCCGAGCACCAAAAGGCCGGCCTCGTTTTCCCGCGCGGCGGCGGCAATCGCCTCCACGGCACGATCCAGATTCCATTCATGCACCGTCCACGCTCTGCCGCAGAGCATGGCGGAAGCGTCCGAAAGCGCCAGCCCGATGCGCTGGTCGCCGTAATCGATGGCTAAAATGCGCATAGTCTCTCCTTTATTCTGCAAACAGCTGCTGTCGAATCAGCGCTGCGGTCGCCTGTGCCTGCTCGGCGCTGAGCGGATCTCTGAGGCCGAGCTGATCGGCGAGATCCGTGAACTCCGTGTATCCGGCGAGCTCCATCGCCTGCTCATAGAGCTTCAGCCCCTGCCCCTCTCCGGCCAGCTCCTGCTCATAGAACTGGATGGCCAGACTGTCGGCGGCGATGTAGCTGATGATATACAGCGGCTGCTGGAAAAAGTGCGTGATCTCCACCCAGCTGCGGCTGTCGTAATGATCGCCCCAGCCGCTCTCGAGCGAGAAGTCGCGCGCGCACTGGAGCGCAATGGCGTTGACGTTCTCGAGCGTGACGTCCGCATCGTCGAGCGCGTAGACCCGCTCCTCGAAGGCGTTGTAGCTCCCCTGCTCGGCATAGAGCCGCAGCACGTCCATGAGCTTGTAGTCTCGCACGGCGTCGAACACCTCGTCGTCCTGCAGATGGACGAGCGTGAGATATTCCATCGCCTGCGAGAGCGTCTCGCTCACATCGGTGCTGTCGTCCGCCTCGTAGTGGACAAAGTCGTCCACGGCGTGGCCGAGCTCGTGCGCGATGGTGAGGATATCCTCGGCATAGCCGATGGTGCCGGCGAGAATGTAGGGCGATTCATAGTCGGAGATGTAGATCTCATAGCTGTCGGCGACCTTCTTGTCGGACACCTCGGCGTTCACGAGATCGTATTCCAGGATAAAGTCCGCCGTGTCGCCGATGTCGCCGCCCATGGAGCTGGCGATATCCATGACGGTCATGAGCGAATCGTCCGCGTCCATCTCGGGCGTGCCGTAATACGCCTCGTCCTCGAGCCCGCTCTCCTTCGCCTCGCGGTAGAGCGGCACGAGATGCGTCTGCACCGCCTCGGTGAAGGCCGCCGCGGCGTCGGGCGTGTAGTCGCGGTAGTTCTGATCATAGGCCATGTCGAGGAAGCGGTCATACCCCGCCTCCGCGGCGAGGGCATGGCGCACCTTCACAAGCTCCACGAAGATGCCGCCGAGCTCGGCATTCGCCCCGTCGTAATACTGGACAATCGCCTGCTCGAGCGTGACGCCCGGAAGCGTGCCGGAACGGTCGGCGAGATAGAGATCCTCGAGCGTATAGTCGTTTCCGCCGAGCGTGAGCCGCTGGGCGGCAAGGGCGTTATAATACCGGTTCACAAGCTCGTTTTCCTGCTTCTGCAGCTCGAAGAGCCGCTCGGGATAGACGTAGTCCGCGCCGTAATCATCGAGGAAGCCCTCGCCGAAATAATCGTCCAGCCCGTCTTTGAGATCGGACGCGGCGCAGGCCGCGAAGACCTCCTCCAGCTTGCCGCGGAAGGTGATCACCGCATCGGAGCAGAAGGCGACCTCCTCGCTGTAATAGGCGTCCGTCACGTCCGAATCGGAGCGGATGGTCGCAATCGTCTCCATCGTGCGCAGGTTGGTGAAATCGAGGAACAGCCCGTCGAGCGCGCTCTTCGCGTCGCGCAGCTTCATGCCGTCCTCCAGAGAGGCGATCAGCCCGTCCGCCTCGGCGAGTACAGCGTCGAGATCCGGGCGCTCATACGGCATCTCGTCAAACGGCACCATGTCCACATAGGTCTCCCGGCTGCCGAAGAGCAGACCGCAGCCGCTCAGGAGCATCACCAGCGCCAAAACCACGGCCAAAAGGCGAACACGCTTCATGAAAACCCTCCCTGTTTGAATTTGTCTCTATTTGATTTAGTATATCATAAAAGCATGGTTCCGACAATGGTACAGAAAGAGAAAAGAGAACCGCCTGGCGGCTCTCTTTTCCGGGTCGTCGAGGACGCCGACCCCTACGACGGAGCGCAGCGACGTCGACAGCCTCGCAGAGTTCGCGCATAGCGCGAAGAATTCCAATCCGTTTTTCCAGCGACATGCGCGGCGTCGTCAGAACGGGCTTGCTCCACGCCGCAGCCGCGCTATGGCGCGACGGCTCTGTATCCGCGCCCCCGTTCTTCCTCTCCAAATCAAAGCACTCGCTTTGATTTGGTAAGGAGCGGCAGCTTAAATGAGCTTGCTTTCCCGATCGCGGGGAAGCAAGGGATATGGAGCTTGTCGCGACGCAGCCCCGCGCGATAAGCGCGAGTATCAAAATGAGAGCCCGCCACCAACGTGGCGGGCTCTCATTTTGGGCGCGCGAGCGCCTTAAAATACATAATGGCAGTCCATGCAGACGTGCTTGCCCGTGGCGGGGGCAAACCAAATCGTCTCGGTCAGGCCGCACAGCGGGCAGGGCATGCCGTCGCGCACGAGCTCAATCTTGTCGGCGCCGCCGGTGAGCTCGGCGATGGCCTCCTCGCTCAGACCCAGGCCGCGGATTTCCTCAACAGTCATCATCAGAGTGATCCTCCTTTCCTCCGAAATCATATGTACAGAGTTATTATATCACAACTTGCGGCGGCTGAAAAGAGCGTGTTTTCTGTTGACATTTGTCAGCGTTTCGAGTAAAATAACCTGTGACAAGTGTCATCGTTAGAGGAAGGAGGACGCTGATGAGAACCAAAAATCCCGAGACCATGGAGCGGATCATCCGCTTTGTGGACGACTTTTTCGATGCGCATCTGCGCACGCCGTCGCTGCGCGAGATCGAGACCGGCACGGGGCTGTCGCGGCAGACCGCCTCGAGCTATCTGCGCGAAATGGCCGCGCAGGGCACGCTGGAATATGACGGGCGCGGCGGCATCGTGACCGAGCACATCCGCTCGCGCACGGCGGCGCAGCTCGTTTCGCTGCCGATCATCGGCCATGTCGCCGCCGGCACGCTCACGGCGGCGGAGGAGGTGCGCGAGGGCTTCGTGGAGGTGCCGCTGAGCCTTCTCGGCAGCAGCGAATACTTCGCGCTGCGGGTCTACGGCGAGTCCATGATCCGCGCCGGGATCTATGACGGCGATCTCGTCGTGATCCGCAGGACGCCGACGGCCACGGTCGGGCAGATCGTCGTGGCTGTGGACGACGAGGGGCAGACGACGCTCAAGCGCCTGAAGCACGACGGCGAGCGCTATTATCTCCACCCGGAGAACCCCGCCTTCGAGGACATTTACCCCTCTCAGCTGCGCGTGCAGGGCGTGGCGGAGCTGATGATGCGCGATCTGAAGCACTGAGGACGCCGATGGAGAAGCACGAAGTACTATCCCGTTATTTCGGCTATGACGCGTTTCGCCCCGGGCAGGAGGCGCTGATCGACGCCGTGCTCTCAGGGCGGGATGCCTTCGGCGTGATGCCGACGGGCGCGGGCAAGAGCCTGTGCTATCAGATCCCCGCGCTGATGACGGAGGGGATCACGCTCGTCATCTCGCCGCTCATTTCCCTCATGCAGGATCAGGTGACGGCGCTGGTGCAGGCGGGCGTGCCGGCGGCCTATCTCAACAGCTCGCTCTCCCCCGCCCAGTTTCGCGAGGCACTGCGCCGGCTGGAAGCCGGGCGCTACAAGCTCGTATACGTCGCCCCGGAGCGTCTGGCGCTGCCGGGGTTTCAGGATTTGTGCGCAGGGCTGCCGATCCGCTTTGTGGCGGTGGACGAGGCGCACTGCATCTCCCAGTGGGGGCAGGATTTCCGCCCGGACTATCTGCGCATCCCGGAGTTTCTCGCGGCGCTGCCGGAGCGGCCGGTGCTGGGAGCCTACACCGCGACGGCCACGGCGCAGGTAAAGCGCGACATCATCGAGGCGCTGGAGCTGCGCGACCCCGTCACGGCGGCGACGGGCTTTGACCGGCCGAACCTCTATTTCGCCGTGCGCAGGCCGAAGGACAAAAACCGCGTGCTGCTGCAGGAGATTGAGCGGCATCCGAATCAGTCCGGCATCGTCTACTGCGCCACGCGCAGGAAGGTCGAGGCCGTGTGCGGGCTGCTGCGCGAGGAGGGCTATGCCGCCGGGATGTACCACGCGGGAATGGAGAAGGCCGACCGGACGCGCGCGCAGGAGGATTTTCTGCACGACCGCGTGCAGATCATGGCGGCGACGAACGCCTTCGGCATGGGGATCGACAAGCCGGACGTCCGCTTTGTGATCCACTACAACATGCCCACGAGCGTGGAGGCCTATTATCAGGAGGCCGGGCGCGCGGGCCGCGACGGCGAGGAGGCCGACTGCATCCTGCTCTACTCCCCCGGCGACGTGATGACGCAGCACTATCTGATCGAGCACTCCGAGCCGAACCCGAACCTGACCGCGGACGAGCAGGACGAGGTGCGGCAGATGGACGAGCTGCGCCTGAACCAGATGCGATCCTATGCGCTCGATTACGGCTGTCTCAGAAGCCACCTGCTGCGCTACTTCGGCGAGAAGCGCTATGACCCATGCGGGCACTGCTCCAACTGCCTCGGTCTGCCGAGTCAGGAGGACGAAGCGGTCGTCCGCATCACGAAAAAGGCGCTGCGCGCAAAGCGAAACGAGGATGCAGCCGATCCCGCGCTGTTTGAGGCGCTGCGGCAGCTGCGCCTCGCCATTGCGCGGGAGCAGAAGCTCAAGCCCTTCATGGTCTTCTCCGACGCGACGCTGCGCGACATGTGCGCCGTGCGCCCGACGACGATGGACGAATTTCTCACCGTCTCCGGCGTGGGCGAGACAAAGGCCGCGCGGTATGGGGAGCGGTTTCTCGCCTGCATCCGGGAGTGCGAAAACTAAGTCTTTCTTGTCATCCTGAGCGGAGCGAAGCGGAGTCGAAGGATCCTGGCAGAGCAGAGCAACAGAAGCATATGGTTCTGTTTGACTGCCGATCCAGGATCCTTCGACTGCGCGCTGACGCGCTCCGCTCAGGATGACACTCTTTTTTTGCCGCCAAAGGAGAAAAAACTCTGTTCTTGCGTCTATGCCGCGCGCATGATATAGTTAAGATATATGAACTATCCCCTGAGGAGGTGACCCCGATGACGGAGCAGGAACGCCATGCGCTGGTCTGGCGGACGCTGTACGGACCGATTCACGCACTGCTGCGCAGTAAATTTAATCTCACGCACGACGAGGTGCATGTGGATGGGCCGTGTCTGCTGGTCTCGAACCATGTGAGCGCGTGGGATCCGCTGCTCGTGGCCATGAGCCTGAAGCACAAGCAGCTCTACTATGTGGCGAGCGAGCATCTGTTCCGCATGGGGCTGGTGTCGAAGGCGCTGGAATATCTCGTGGCGCCGATTCCGCGGCGCAAGGCCTCCTCCGGGTTTGAGACCGTGAAGGTCTGCCTGCGCCGGCTCAAGGACGGGCAGTCCGTCGGCCTCTTCGCCGAGGGCGAGCAGAGCTGGGATGGGCGCACGGCGACGATCTTCCCCGCGACGGGAAAGCTAGCCAAATCCTCCGGCGCGTCGCTCATCACCTACCGGCTCGAGGGCGCGTACCTGAGTCTCCCCCGCTGGGGCCACGGCATCCGGCGCGGCGCGGTGCGCGGCGGCGTCGTGAACGTCTACTCCCCCGAGCAGCTCAAGACCATGACGGCGAAGGAGGTCACGGCGGCGATCCAGCGCGACATCTCCGAGGACGCGTGGGAGCGGCAGCGCCGCCGCCCCGTGCGCTACCGGGGCAGGAACATCGCCGAGGGGCTCGAGCGGGCGGTCTACCTCTGCCCCGCCTGCCGGCGGACGGACGGGCTCTCCTCGCGGGGTGACACGCTCTCCTGCGCCTGCGGGAAGCGCTGGCGGTACACCGAGTTCGGCACGTTCGACCCGCCGACGCCGTTTGAGACGCTCGCCGACTGGGAGGACTGGCAGCGCGTGACGCTGTGCGAGGATGATTTCGTGCACGAGACGGATGACGCGCTCTTCTCGGACGACGACTTCGTGCTCACGCGCGTGCTGGCCGATCACACCGACCGGCCAATGGGCGGCGGGAAGCTCACGCAGTATCCCGACCGGATCGTCTGTGGGCTGCGCACGTTCCCCCTGAAGGACATTGACAGCATGGCGATGGTGCTCAGCCATCTGCTGCTGCTCAACGTTAACGGCGAATACTGGCAGATCCGTGCGCAGCACGACGTGAATCTGCGCAAATATCTGGCGCTCTGGCGTCACAGCAGGGAGGGCAAAAAATGAACTATTCCGCGGACAACACAGCGCTCTGGAACATCATCATTCAGCTCGGCCTGATCGCGGGCGTGATTCTGCTCGCGCAGCTGCTGCGGCAGAAGCTCGGCTTCGTGCGCCGGAGCCTGATGCCCGTGGCGGTGCTGGCGGGCTTCCTGCTGCTGATTCTGAAATACACCGGCCTCGTGCACATCGACGGGGCGATGATGGAAATGCTCGTCTACCACGGCATCGCGCTCGGCTTCATCGCGATGAGTCTGCGCGTGCCGCCGGAGAAGACCGAGAGCGGCGATCTCACGGGGCTCAAGAGCGGCGCCGTGATCGTGAGCACCTATCTCGTGCAGGGCGTGACGGGGCTGATCATCACAATCTTCCTCGGCTACACCTTCCTGCCCCGCCTGTTCAAGGCGGCGGGTCTTCTTCTCCCGATGGGCTACGGACAGGGCCCCGGTCAGGCGAACAACATCGGCTCGAGCTATGAGGCGCTCGGCTTTGCCGGCGGGCGCAGCTTCGGTCTCTCGATTGCGGCGGCGGGCTATCTCGTGGCGTGCATCGTGGGCGTGATCATCCTGAACATTCTCACGCGGCGCGGCAAAATCCGCTCGAAGCGTGACGGAGCGGACGCCGAGCCCACGGTCGACTTCTTCCAGGACAAGAACGAGATTCCGGTCTCCGATTCGATTGACAAGCTCTCGGTGCAGATTGCGATGGTGAGCCTCATCTACCTCGTGACCTATCTGGTCTCGAAGGGCATCACGGGCGGTCTGGCCGCCGCGGCGCCGGGGCTCGCCGGCACGGTGAACACGCTCATTTGGGGCTTTAACTTCATCATCGGCTCGGCGCTCGCCATCGGCGTGCGCGTCCTGCTCGAGAAGGGCAAAAAGGCCGGGCTGATCCGGCGGCAGTATCAGAACAACTATCTGCTCAACCGCATCTCCGGCTTCTTCTTCGATATCATGATCGTCGCGGGCATCGCGTCGATTGAGCTCGAGGACATTCGCGGGCTGTGGGTGCCGTTTCTGCTGCTCGCCATCCTTGGCGGCGTCGTGACGTGGCTGCATCTGCGCTTTGTGTGCCGCAAGGTCTACCCCGACTATTACTATGAGGGGCTCATCTCCATGTTCGGCATGCTGACGGGCACGATCAGCTCCGGCGTGCTGCTGCTGCGCGAGATCGACCCCGATCTCTCGACGCCGGCGGCGAACAACCTCATCACCGGCAGCAGCTTCGGCATCATCCTCGGCGCGCCGGTGCTCATCCTCGTCGGCCTCGCGCCGAAGAGCGACCTGATGTGCTTCGTGACACTCGCGCTCGCGGCAATCTACGGGGCGCTGCTCGTGCTGCTGATTTTGAAGGCGCACAGACGGAAAAAGGGATAACAACATGAAAACCCTCCGGGATTTACCCGGAGGGTTTTTTCGGGCCGCCGAGGGGCGCCGACCCCTGCGAACGCGGCAGCAAAGCCTTCCCCTCCGGGGAAGGCTCAGGATGCGGTGCGGATGATGCGCTCGAGAATCTCCTCGTCGGCGGGGCAGAAGTCGTAATCGGGAATCTCCGCCGGGGTGATCCATTGGATCGCGTTGTGCTCCAGCAGCTTCGGGGTGCCGGCGGCGATGGTCGCCTCAAAGAGCGTGAGATGCACGGTGATGTCCGGATAGACGTGCTCGACGGCCATGAATTCTTCCCCGACCGCGAGGTCGATGTCCAGCTCCTCCCGGCATTCGCGGCGGAGGGCCTCCGCCTTCGTCTCCCCGGGCTCCACCTTGCCGCCGACGAACTCCCACAGAAGCCCGCGAGCCTTATGCGCCGGCCGCTGACAGATCAAAAACCGCGGCCCATCCCAAATCAATGCTGCAACTACTTCAACCATAAAAAAGCCTCGCAGAGTTCGCGCGGATGCGCGAATAAAATTGAAATCCGTTTTTTCGGCGACTTGTGGGGGGAAAAATCTCCCTCGGGCGTGGGCGACGCACGCCCCTCGCGCCGACCAAGTCGGGCAAAGCCCGGCGCGATAAGCGCGAGTCTCAAAAAGAGAGCCCGCTCATAAGCGGGCTCTCTTTTTGACTCTTTAGATCTTGGTCTGAATTTTGACACCGGGGCCCATGGTGGAGGCGGTGACGCAAGAGCGGATATACTGGCCCTTGGCAGCCGCGGGCTTGGCCTTGATGATCGCGCCGATAAGCGCTTCGTAGTTCTCGTTGAGCTTCTCAGCGCCGAAGCTGACCTTGCCGATCGGGCAGTGGATGATGTTGGTCTTGTCGAGACGGTACTCGATCTTACCGGCCTTGGCTTCCTTGACGGCGTTGGCAATGTTCGGGGTCACGGTGCCGGCCTTCGGAGAGGGCATGAGGCCCTTCGGGCCGAGGACCTTACCGAGACGGCCAACGGTGCCCATCATGTCGGGAGAAGCGATGACGGTGTCGAACTCAAACCAGTTCTCGCCCTGGATCTTCTGCACGAGATCCATGCCGCCGGCGTAATCAGCGCCCGCGTCGAGGGCTTCCTGGATGCGCTCTTCCTTGCAGAACACGAGCACGCGGACGGTCTTGCCGGTGCCGTGGGGCAGGACGATGGCGCCGCGGACCTGCTGGTCGGCGTGGCGGGAGTCGACGCCCAGCTTGACGTGCAGCTCGACGGTCTCGTCGAACTTCGCCTTGGACGCCTTGGTCACGAGATCAAAAGCCTGCAGGGGCTCGTACTGCATCTGCTTATCAATGAGCTTTGCGCTCTCTTTATAATTTTTACCTCTGAACAATTTGGTTTCCTCCTAGTAATGTGGTTCGTCGGATGGGTATCCTCCCACGACTGGCGGTTCTTACTCGCCGACGAGTACGCCCATGCTGCGGCAGGTGCCGGCGATCATGCTCATGGCGGATTCGATGTCGGTGCAGTTGAGATCGGGCATCTTCTGCTCGGCGATCTTGCGCAGATCTTCCTTGCTGATGGTGGCGACCTTGTCTCTCTGAGGCACGCCGGAGGCGGTCTCGATGCCGCAGGCCTTCTTGATCAGGAGGGCGGCGGGGGGAGTCTTGGTGATGAAGCTGAAGCTGCGGTCGGCGTAAACCGTGATGACGACGGGGATCATCATGCCCATGTCGCCCTTGGTACGCTCGTTAAAGTCCTTGGTGAACTGGCCGATGTTGATGCCGTACTGACCAAGGGCAGGGCCGACCGGGGGAGCCGGAGTGGCTTTGCCGGCGGGAACCTGGAATCTGACGTATCCAACTACTTTCTGTGCCAAGGTTAAGCACCTCTTTCTAAATTATTCTTTGTCGGCCTCGACCTGATCGAGGTCGAGGTCCACGGGGGTCTCGCGTCCGAACATGGAAACGGCCACGCGCACGCGCTCCTTCTCCACGTCCAACTCCTCCACGGTACCGAAATAGCCCTCCATGGGGCCGTCCGTGATGCGGACCCGGTCACCGACATTGATGCCGACGACGACCTCGCGATGCTCCACGCCGAGGGCGATGATCTCGTCCTCCGTGAGCGGAATGGCCTTGCCGTCCGCACCGACGAAGCCGGCGGCGCCGCGCACATTGTGCACCAGGTGCCAGCTCTCGTCCGTCAGGACCATCTTCACCAGCACATAGCCGGGGAAGACCTTGCGCTCGACCGTCTTCTTCACACCGCTCTCGGTGATCTCGGTGACGGTCTCCATGGGGATTTTCACCTCATGGATCAGGTCCTGCATGTGACGGTTCTCGACCGCCTTCATGATGGACGCTGCAACGCTGTTTTCATAACTGGAGTATGTGTGGACCACATACCACTTTGCATTGTCTGCCATTGGCTCAGCCGCCGATCTTCAGCAGCAGCTGCACGCCCTGATCCGCGATGAAGTCGAACGCCCAGAGGACGACGGCGGATCCGGCCATGACCACCAGCGACACGCCGGTGTTGTTCACAAGCTGCTTGGGGGTGGGCCAAACGACTTTTTTCAGCTCGCTGCGCATCTCGCGGAACCACTTTGCGGTCCGCCCTCCGAAGCCGAGCTTGGTATCGACTTTCTTTACGGCAGCAGTGCTGACTTCCTTTTTCTTCTCAGCCATTTGATACTACTCCTTTCGAAAGTCCTTACTTCGTTTCCGTGTGCTTGGTGTGCTTGCGGCAGAAGGGGCAGTACTTGCTCATTTCCAGCTTTTCCGTGGTGTTCTTCTTGTTCTTCACGGTGTTGTAGTTCCTCTGCTTGCACTCCGCGCATCTGAGCGTGACCTTCACGCGGGCTCCAGCTTTCGCCATGGTTTCGGCACCTCCTTTTAGATTTCGCATCGCTGCGATTTGCCTCCCTGTATGGGGCGAAAAGACGGACCTTTCCGGGCATTTTTGCGCACAAAAAAGAAACCCTCTCGTCCGACAGGTAGAGTTACTATAACACAAAGGAAATGAAAGGTCAATGAAAAGTTTCAAAAAAATGCAACAAAATCAAGGGCTGGGGCGCCCTCGGTTTCTGTCGAAAACGGTTGAAAAAACGTCCTGCGTCATGTAAACTGAATTTGAAACGGTTTGGGAGAGGAGAAAGAACCATGGCCATCACCAAAATTGTCATCACCGGCGGGCCCGGCGCGGGGAAAACCGGCGCCCTCGGCAGAATCAAAGAGGTCTTTTCCGACCTCGGGTACACGGTGCTGTTCGTGCCGGAGGTCGCGACCTCGCTCATTAACGGCGGCGTCGCCCCGTGGACCTGCGGCTCGAATCTGGATTACCAGAAGTGCCACGTCGCCACGCAGATGTTCCGTGAGCAGATTTTCGAGCAGGCGGCGCGCTCGATGCCGAACGATAAAATCCTCATTGTCTGCGACCGCGGCAACATGGGAAACAAGGCCTATATGACCGAGGAGGAGTTTCAGGGCATCCTGCGCGACCTCGGCACGACGGAGGTCGCCCTGCGCGACGGGTACGACGCCGTGTTCCACCTCGTGACGGCTGCGAAGGGTGCCGAGCGGTTCTACACGCTCGAGAACAATCAGGCGCGCATCGAGACCATCGAGCAGGCCATCGAGCTCGACGACAAGGACATCGCCGCCTGGACGGGGCACCCGCACTTTCGCGTGATCGGGAGCGAGGACAGCTTTGAAAAGAAGCTCGACCATCTCATCGCGGAGATCAAGCGCTTTCTCGGCGAGCCGGAGCCGCTCGAGATCGAGCGGAAGTTCCTCATTGAATATCCCGATCTCGACTGGCTGCGGAGTCTGCCGAACGCGCGCAGCGTGGAGATCTCGCAGACGTATCTGCGGCCCCTGAACGGCGAGCGCATCCGCATCCGCAAGCGCGGCGAGGCCGGGGGCTATATCTACTATAAAACCACGAAGCGCTCGATCACGAACATGGAGCGCATCGAGGTCGAGCAGCGGCTCCGGCGCGAGGAATACGAGGAGCTCTTAAAATACGCCGACCCCGACCGCCGCACGATTGAGAAAACCCGCTGGTGCCTGACGTGGGATGAGCAGTATTTCGAGATCGACGTCTTCCCCTTCTGGAAGGACAAGGCGCTGCTGGAGATTGAGCTCTGCAGCACGGACGACGAGGTGCGGATTCCCCCGCAGCTGAAGGTGATCCGAGAGGTCACGGACGAGCCGGAATACAGAAACTCCTCGATCGCGATAAAACAATAAATCACAGAAAGCAAAAGCGAGTCTGCATGACAGACTCGCCTTTGCTTTTTCTTTTCATCGAATAAAGTTCGTTGCAATCCGCTCCGGCTCGTGCTCGGGCAGCGGGATGCCCGCCTCCCTGCCGGCGGCAAAGCACTGCAGCATCCAGACCATGTTTCTCGCCATCTGGCGCATGATTTGCAGGCCCTCGAGATCCTGCTCGACGTCGGCGGCGGCGTTGCCGTGCACCATCGGCCAATAGTGCGAGGCGACGATGGGCATGTTGGCATACATCGGATATTTCAGCAGCTGGTCGAGCGCGGCGGTCGTGCCGGCGCGGCGGGCCGAGACGAGGCAGGCCGCGGGCTTGTTTTTCAGCTGCTCAGACCCGGCAAATAACACGCGGTCCATGAAGGCGGTCATGCTGCCGGAGAGCGAGGCGAAATGCACGGGCGAGCCGAAGACGAAGCCGTCCGCCGTCTCAGCCCTGTCCAGAAACTCGTTCACGGCATCCGAAAAGACGCAGCGCCCCGTCTGCTTGCATTTTCCGCAGGCGATGCAGCCGCGCACCTCCTTCGTGCCGAGCGTCATCATCTCCGTCTCAATCCCCGCGGCGGCGAAGACGGTCTCCATCTCCCGAAGCGCGCGGGCGGTGCAGCCGCTCGCGTGCGGGCTGCCGTTGACCATGAGTATTTTCATAAAAATTCCTCCCGTTTCTGAATGCATCCAGTGTATCAGAAACGGGAGGAAATGGCAATTACGCTTCCTCTGTCATCCTGAGCGGAGCGCGTCAGCGCGCAGTCGAAGGATCTTGGCTGCGCAGGAGGACAGAACATCCTGCGTCTGTCCAACTGCGGTGCCAGGATTCTTCGACTCCGCTTCGCTTCGCTCAGAATGACACGGTGTTACTCCGTGAAGAGCGGGGTGGAATAGTAGCGGTCGCCGCTGTCGGGGAGAAGAGCGACAATGGTCTTGCCCTTGTTTTCCGGGCGCTTGGCGAGCTCAATCGCGCCGTGGAGCGCGGCGCCCGAGGAGATGCCGACGGAGACGCCCTCCTCCTTCGCGAGGAGCTTCGCGGCGGCAAAGGCGTCCAGATGGTCGGCCTGGAAGACCTCGTCATAGACGGCGGTGTTCAGCACGTCCGGCACGAAGCCCGCGCCGATGCCCTGAATCTTATGCGAGCCCGCTCTGCCCTCGGAGAGGACGGGGGAATCCTTTGGCTCGAGCGCGACGACGCGCACATTCGGGTTCTGCTCCTTGAGATACTCGCCCACGCCCGTGACTGTGCCGCCGGTGCCGACGCCGGCGATGAAGACGTCCACCTTGCCGTCGGTATCGCGCCAGATCTCCGGGCCGGTCGTGGCCTTGTGGACGGCGGGGTTCGCGGGGTTCACAAACTGGCCGGGGATGAAGCCGCCGGGGATTTCCTTCGCGAGCTCCTCGGCCTTCGCAATCGCGCCCTTCATGCCCTTGGCGCCCTCGGTGAGCACGAGCTCGGCGCCGTAGGCCTTGAGGATGTTGCGGCGCTCGACGCTCATCGTCTCCGGCATGGTGAGGATGATGCGGTAGCCCTTCGCGGCGGCGATGAAGGCAAGGCCGATGCCGGTGTTGCCGGAGGTGGGCTCGATGATGACGGAGCCGGACTTCAGAAGCCCCTTCGCCTCGGCGTCCTCGATCATGGCCTTCGCCACGCGGTCCTTCACGCTGCCGGCGGGGTTCAGATACTCGAGCTTCACGAGCACCTTCGCCTCGAGGCCGAGCTTCTTTTCGATATTCGTGACCTCCAGCAGCGGGGTGTTCCCGATGAGCTGGTCGGCGGATTGATAAATGTTCGACATGATAAGCTCCTCCTTCTGTTTTCCAGTACAATATAAATTCTATGCTTTCGGTTTGTCAACCTTGCTTTGCCGCGGCAAAGCCCTTTTCGAGATCGGCGAGGATATCGTCGATGTGCTCGGTGCCGATGGAGAGGCGGATCGTGTTCTGGCCGATGCCCTGATCGGCGAGCTCCTCGGCAGTGAGCTGGGAGTGCGTCGTCGTGGCCGGGTGGATGACGAGGGATTTCACGTCCGCGACGTTCGCGAGCAGCGAGAAGATCTCGAGCGCGTCGATGAAGGCGTGGGCTTCGGCTTGCCCGCCCTTGATATCGAACGTGAAGATCGACGCGCCGCCGTTCAGGAAATAGCGCTCATAGAGCGCGTGATCCGGGTGATCCGGCAGCGAGGGGTGGTTCACCTTCTCGACCTGCGGGTGCGCGGCGAGGTATTCGACGACCTTCTTCGCGTTCTCGGCGTGGCGCTCGAGACGGAGCGAAAGCGTCTCCACGCCCTGCAGGAGCAGGAAGGCGTTGAACGGCGAGATGGCGGCGCCGGTATCGCGCAGCAAAATCGCGCGCAGATACGTGATGAAGGCGGCCTTCCCCGCCGCGTCCACGAAGGAGATGCCGTGGTAGCTCGGGTTCGGCTCCGCGATGGGGGCGTACTTCCCGCTCGCCTTCCAGTCGAAGCGGCCGGAATCGACCACCACGCCGCCGAGCGTCGTGCCGTGGCCGCCGAGGAACTTCGTGGCCGAGTGGAGCACGATGTCCGCGCCGTGCTCAATCGGACGGATCAGATACGGCGTGCCGAAGGTGTTGTCCACCGCGAGGGGGATGCCGTGACGGTGCGCGAGGCAGCCGATCTCATCGAGATCGGGAATGTCGGAATTCGGGTTGCCGAGCGTCTCGAGATAGATGGCCTTCGTGTTCGGGCGGATCGCCGCCTCGACCTCGGCGAGGTTATGCGCATCGACGAAGGTGGTCTCGATGCCGTAGAGCGGCAGGGTGTGCGCGAGGAGGTTGTAGCTGCCGCCGTAGATCGTCTTCTGCGCCACGATGTGCTCGCCCTGCTGCGCGAGCGCCTGAATGACGTAGGTCACCGCCGCCGCGCCGGAGGCCAGCGCCAGCGCGCCGACGCCGCCCTCAAGAGCCGCGATGCGCTTTTCCAGCACGTCCTGCGTGGAGTTCGTGAGGCGGCCGTAGATGTTGCCGGCGTCCGTCAGGCCGAAGCGCGCCGCCGCGTGGGCGGAGTTGTGAAAGACGTAGGACGTGGTCTGATAGATCGGCACGGCGCGGGAGTCGGTGGCGGGATCGGCCTGCTCCTGGCCGACGTGCAGCTGCAGGGTTTCAAAACGATAGTTGCTCATGATTGATATGCTCCTTTTCAGAATCCAAATGTGTCTTCGCGCGCAAAAAAGCCCGGCAGCTTATCAGAAGCTCCCGGGCACGCAGCAAATACAACCTTGCTGACAACTCTAACATCGAGGGGCGCTGAGGCGCGCAGAAGTCCAGCCGGATGCCTCAAGCCCAAGTCCAGATGCCCGGGAGCAAAGCATTCGACAACACCAGATATTCTGCTTGCGGCTGTTGGCAAGAAACATCTGCGGCGCCTCCTTACGTTTGGATTGGTCGTATCATAGCACCAATTTCCTACCTTGTCAATAGGGATTAAGAAAAGTTTATCCAGTTTATCTGAAACCGCACCGCAAAGCGGGAGGGGCAAGTCCCTCCCCTACGGATTCCATTTCAATGCACACAAAAGCCTCGCAGAGTTCGCGCGAACGCGCGAATACAATCAAATCCGATTTTCCAGCGACATGTGCGGTGGAAAATCTCCCTCGGGCGAGCGCGACGCTCGCCCCTCGCTTCGACCAAGTGAGGCAAAGCCTCACGCGATAAAAGCGAGTAAATCAAAACAGAGCCTGCCATAAGGCAGGCTCTGTTTTGGAGCGTCAGCTCAAAAGGATTTCGTCGCTTTCCAATCCCGCTCCGGCGATCTCGGCGAACTTGTCCATGAGATCGGCCTTGGTGAGCTTCTGCTTCTCCTCGCCGGAGACGTCGAAGATGATCTTTCCCTCGTTCATCATAATGAGCCGGTTGCCGTGGCGGATGGCGTCCTTCATATTGTGGGTGATCATGAGGGTGGTGAGATCGTTCTCGCCGACGAGCTTGTCGGTGATCTCGAGCACCTTCGCCGCGGTGGCGGGGTCGAGCGCGGCGGTGTGCTCATCGAGCAGGAGGAGCTTCGGGCGGCGGAGCGTGGCCATCAGCAGCGTGAGCGCCTGGCGCTGTCCGCCGGAGAGCAGGCCGACCTTCGCCGTGAGCCGATCCTCGAGACCGAGGCCGAGGATCTTGAGCTTCTCGTGGTATTCCTCGCGCTCTTCCTTCGTGACGCCCCAGCGCAGGCCGCGCTTGCGGCCGCGGCGGGCGGCGAGGGCGAGGTTTTCCTCGATCTGCATGTTCGGCGCGGTGCCGGTCATGGGATCCTGAAAAACGGGGCCGATATACTGCGCGCGCACATGCTCGGGCATGCCAGTGACGTCCACGCCGTCGATGACAACGCTGCCGCCGTCCACCGGCCAGACGCCCGCG
>JBGUHV010000172.1:0-6293 GCA_045112425.1 Oscillospiraceae bacterium | reverse complement strand
TTCAGTACAGAACCGAACTGGGCTTTCCTTAATAATGGTTTTTTTCTTGTCTACTTTTCCTTGACAGATGCACTTAGCCGGTGGTTTCTTATTCAGCGCTTCTTAGTACATGCCGCCCATGTCCGGGGTGGGGGGCACGGGAGCGGTCTTCTCGGGCAGATCGGCCACGAGAGACTCGGTCGTGAGCACCATGGAGGAGACGGAAGCGGCGTTCTCGAGCGCGCTGCGGCAGACCTTGGTCGGGTCGACGATACCATTGGCGATCATATCGCCGAAGGTGTCGTTCGCGGCGTCATAGCCGTAGTTCGCGTCCTCGCTGGAGGCGACCTGATTGAGGATCACAGCGCCCTCGACGCCGGCGTTCGCGGCGATCTGGCAGATGGGCGCGTTCAGCGCGGCGGCAACGATCTGCGCGCCGGTCTTCTCATCGCCGGAGAGGTCGTCGGCAACGGCCTTGGCAGCCTTGCCGGCCACGACGTAGGCAGTGCCGCCGCCGGCGACGATGCCTTCCTCGACAGCCGCGCGGGTGGCGTTGAGCGCGTCCTCGATGCGGAGCTTCTTCTCCTTCATCTCGGTCTCGGTCGCAGCGCCGACCTTGATCACGGCCACGCCGCCGCTCAGGCGGGCAGCACGCTCGGAGAGCTTGTCGCGGTCATAGTCGGAGGTGGTGGTGGCGAGCTGCGCCTTCACCTGATTCAGACGGTCGATGATCTGGCCGCGGGTGCCGGCGCCGTCGACAATCGTGGTGGTCTCCTTCGTGACCTTGACCTGGCGGGCCTGACCCAGCTGATCGAGGGTGGTCTCCTTGAGATCCAGACCCAGATCGGAGCTGATGACCTGGCCGCCGGTGAGGATGGCGATATCCTGCAGCATTTCCTTGCGGCGGTCGCCGAAGCCGGGGGCCTTGACGCACACGCAGGTGAAGGTGCCGCGCAGACGGTTCAGAATGATGGTGGCAAGCGCCTCGCCCTCGATGTCCTCAGCGATGATCACGAGCTGACGGCCGGCGTTCAGAACGGCCTCGAGGATGGGCAGGATCTCCTGAATGTTGGAGATCTTCTTGTCGGTGATGAGGATGAGCGCGTCCTTGATGACGGCTTCCATCTTCTCGTTGTCGGTGACCATGTAGGGCGTGATGTAGCCGCGGTCAAACTGCATGCCCTCGACGACCTCGGAATAGGTCTCGGCGGTGTTGGAGTCCTCCACGGTGATCACGCCGTTCTGGCCGACCTTCTCCATGGCCTCGGCGATCAGGTTGCCGATCATCTCGTCACCGGAGGAGATGGAGCCGACGCGGGCGATGTCCTGGCTGCCCTTCACGGGCTCGGAGTTGGCGCGGATGGCGGCGACGGCCGCATCCGTGGCCTTCTGGATGCCGCGGCGCATAACCATGGGGTTGGCGCCGGCAGCGAGGTTCTTCAGACCCTCGCGGATCATGCTCTGCGCGAGCACGGTGGCGGAGGTGGTGCCGTCGCCGGCGATGTCGTTGGTCTTGGTGGAGACCTCGCGGATCAGCTGCGCGCCCATGTTCTCAAAGGCGTCCTCAAGCTCGATTTCCTTCGCGATGGTCACGCCGTCGTTCGTGATCAGGGGAGAGCCGTACTTCTTGCCGAGCACGACGTTGCGGCCCTTGGGGCCGAGGGTGATCTTCACGGTATCGGCGAGCTGATTCACGCCGCGCTCCAGGGCCTTGCGGGCCTCTTCACCATAAATAATCTGCTTTGCTGCCATGATAATTGCCTCCTAACTTAGTCTTCCACGATGGCGAGAATGTCGCCCTGACGGACGATGGTGTATTCCTCGCCGTCCACTTTGACGGTGGTGCCGGTGTACTTGCCGACCAGGACCTTGTTGCCCTTCTTCACGCACATTGCGACTTCCTTGCCGTCAACCATGCCGCCGGGGCCAACCTCGATGACCTCGTACATTTCGGGCTTCTCCTGCGCGCCGGTGGCGATGAACAGACCGCTCTTGGTCTTTTCCTCCGCCTGCATCTGCTTGAGTACCACGCGGTCCGCCAAAGGTCTCAGTTTCATGATGTATGCCTCCTATAAATTTAATTACAAAAATTCGATGCGTTAGCACTCAAAATACCAGAGTGCTAACGCATCATACTATACCACAAATCCGAAAATTATCAAGCCCCAACGGGAACTTTTTTTGTAAAGAGTTTATGAATCTGCCGAATCGGCTTATTCCGCGAGTCCCATGTGCCGGTGCAGATCAAACAGCAGCTGGATAAAGCTCGGCCAGAACGGCGCGAACGTTCCTGCCTCCAGCATGGCGAGCATCTCCCCGCAGCTGGCCCACTTTGCGTCCATGACCTCCTCCGCCTGCAGCGCGAGGTCGGAGAGCTCCCCGCTCCACTCGGCGAGGAAATAGTCGTCATACCCGCCCTCGAACGCGAGCGTTACAGCCGCGGGGCCGGGGATGGAAACCTCGATGCCCAGCTCCTCTCGCACCTCGCGCATGGCGGCTGCCCGGCTGCCCTCTCCGGCGAGCACGCCCCCGCCGACGGAGACGTCCCAATACCCGGGGTAGCTCTTCTTTTCCATGCTCCGCCGCTGGATCAGCATCTCGCCCTTATCGTTGAAGAGGCAGACGTGCACCACGAGCTGACACAGCTCCGGCGCGTGCGCCTCACCGCGCGGGAGAATCAGCCCCGTCGGCCGCCGATCCAGATCATACGCATCCCAGCGCTCCATCAGATGGCCGCCCCGATGAGCGCAATGACGCAGCCGTTGAAGATCGCCATGTCCGCCACGTTCCAGATCCGCTTCTGCAGCAGGGGAATGGGCGCCTTCGTGCCGTGGAGATAGTCGGTCACATATCCGCTTGTCCAGCGCTCAATCATGTTCGAGAGCGCGCCGCCGGCGGCGAGACCTGCCCCGAGCCGCACCAGCGGTCGGGAGACGCCAACCGTCCGGCTCGCGAGCACCGCGCCGATCACGGCGGCGGTCGTCGCCCCGGTCTGATAGGCGAGCACGAGCTTCGGCTTTCCCTCAAACCGGCTGCCCACGATGCCGAAGTTGTGCGCCTGACGCAGCTCATACTGGCTGCCGAGCGCCTTCGGAAACTGCGCCTTCGGCGCGGCGTTCACGCGTCTGCGGATCTCATATTCCGCCGCCAGCACCGCCGAGGCGGTGAGAATCGTTGTGATCATATTTTGCTCCTCCTTTTCGGAAGCTGCTGTTACTATATCATAGAATCTGAAAAAATCATACCTTTTTTGAGAGACGTCTTGACAATGGGAGCATAATGTGGTTATATAAACACATGAACAATCGTTCATATGTTTTTGAAAGGTGGGTCTCCCATGGATTCCGAACGCATCGCCCCGGTGTGCGATTATCTCCATGTGCATGAGGACGCGGTCGAAGAGGTGCTGCGCCTGCTGCCGCCGGAGGAGCGGCTGTATGATCTGGCGGAGGTCTTCCGCGTCTTCGGCGATACCACGCGCATCCGCATCCTCTATGTGCTCTTCGAGCGGGAGCTGTGCGTATGCGACATTGCCAAGCTCCTCGGCATGACACCCAGCGCCGTCAGCCATCAGCTGCGCATCCTCAAGGACGCCAAGCTCGTGCGCTTCCGTCGGGAGGGGAAAACCGTGTTCTATACGCTGGACGATGACCATGTCCGCTCGGTGCTCGAGCTCGGCATGGAGCACGTTCTGGAGAAATAAAGCAATAAAGGAGTTTGTCATCATGCAGAAGAAGTACAGCATCGAAGTCGACTGCGCCAACTGCGCCGCCGCCGTGGAGCGCAAGCTCTCCGAGCTCGAGGGCATCGAGAAGGTTTCCATCAGCTACATGGCCCAGAAGATGATCGTCGACTACGCCGAGGGCGTGGATGAGAAGGGCAAGCTCAAGGAAATGCTCAAGGTCGCCCGGAAGATCGAGCCCGATTTTGAGATCGAGGACTGATTTTTTATGAAGCTCAAAAAACGCCAGAAAAAAGCGCTGCGCCGCATCGGCATTGCAGCGGCGCTGTTTCTGGTTTTGCTGCTGGTGCGGCACTTGTGGCCGGAGGTCTGGTGGGCGCAGCTGATCGCGGCCGTGCCGCCGTATCTGATCATCGGCTGGCCTGTCCTGCGCAAGGCGTGGAAGGGCATCCTGAACCGGCAGCCGTTTGACGAAAACCTCCTCATGGCCATCGCCAGCCTCGGCGCCATGGCGCTGCAGGAGTTTCCCGAGGGCGTCGCGGTGCTGCTGTTTTATGAGATCGGCGAGCTGTTCGAGGACATCGCCGTCGGACGCAGCCGCAAGAGCATTGCCGACCTCATGGACATCCGCCCGGACTATGCCAATCTCGAGATCGGCGATCTGCTGCAGCAGGTCGAGCCCGAGACGGTCGGGATCGGCAGCGTCATCGTCGTCAAGCCCGGCGAGCGCGTTCCGCTCGACGGCACGGTCATCGACGGCGCGTCCAGCCTCAATCTCGCGGCGCTCACGGGCGAGAGCGCGCCCGTGGACGTTCGATCCGGCGACAGCGTGCTCTCCGGCAGCGTGAATCTCACGGGCGTCCTGCGCCTGCGCACCGAGAAGGTCTATGGCGACTCCACCGTCGCCCGCATTCTTGAGCTCGTGGAAAACTCCTCGCTTAAGAAAGCGAAGACGGAGCACTTCATCACGCGCTTTGCCCGGTGGTACACGCCGCTCGTCGTGCTCGCCGCCGTCGTGCTCGCGGTGCTCCCGCCGGTGCTGCATCTTTCGCACCACGATCCCGCCCAGTGGGGCGAGTGGATCCACCGCGCGCTCACCTTCCTCGTCATCAGCTGCCCGTGCGCCATGGTGCTCTCCATCCCGCTCACGTTCTTCGCCGGTATCGGCGGCGCGAGCGGCCGCGGCATCCTCATCAAGGGCAGCAGCTATCTCGAGCTGCTCGCCAAGACCGACCGTGTCGTCTTCGATAAGACCGGCACGCTCACGCGCGGCGTCTTCGAGGTCACGGAGGTGCACCCGGAGCCGGAGATCTCCTCCGGGGAGCTGCTGCGCATCGCCGCGGCGGCGGAGCGCTTTTCCGACCATCCCGTGAGCCAGAGCATTCAGGCCGCCGCCGGCCCCATCTCTGCGCAGGAGGCCGCCTCCGACGCCGCGGAGCGTCCGGGCGAGGGCGTGGTTGCCATCGTGGGCGGCCAGCGCGTCGCCGTCGGCAATCAGCGGCTCATGCAGGCGCTCGGTCTGCAGCCCATGGGCGTCTTCGGCGCGGGCACGCTCGTGCACGTCGCGCGCGAGGGGCGCTATCTCGGCTGCATCGAGATCGCCGACCGCCCGAAGGCAGGCGCTGCCGCCGCCGTGCAGGATCTGCGCGAGAGCGGCATTGCGCGCATCGTCATGCTCACCGGCGACCGCAAGGCCGCGGCGGACGCCGCCGCCAAGGAGCTCGGCATCACCGAGGTGCGCAGCGAGCTGCTCCCTGACGATAAGGTCGAGCAGGTCGAAGCGCTCCTCGCCGAGGGAACAAAGGGCAAAGCCCTCGCCTTCGTCGGCGACGGCATCAACGACGCGCCGGTGCTCGCCCGCGCGGACGTCGGCGTCGCCATGGGCGCCATCGGGTCGGACGCCGCCATCGAGGCGGCAGACGTCGTCCTCATGGACGACGATCCCGGCAAGCTCGCGCTCACGATGCGCATTGCCCGCAAGACCATGTCCATCGTCTGGCAGAACATCATTTTCGCCCTCGGCGTCAAGGCAATTTGCCTCATCCTCGGCGCGCTCGGCGTCGCCGGCATGTGGCTCGCCATCTTCGCAGACGTCGGCGTGCTGATCCTCTGCGTCTTAAACGCCACCCGCGCCATGTCCGTAAAAAAGCTCTGATAAAAGATCTACCGGAAGGGAAGAACCCTTCCGGTTTTTCTTTTGATAGGAAAGTTGATCACATCGTTCACACATTCACAGAATGCTAGACTGACTAGACTGACTAGACTGACTAGACTGACTAGACTCAGTTTCTGAACCTTTCTTTATCATTGTTTTTTTATAACAGTTATAGAAAACCCAGTCTAGTCAGTCTAGCCAGTCAAGAAGGGGAGGCGTGCCGTGGCAGGGAACGGCGTCCTCGACGTTCCGGCAGGACCATCCCTGTATGCAAGCGCATTCCGGCGAATCCGAACCATACCCGCGTAGGGGGGGATATATATTTACATAATAATATTATGGTAACCAATCATCCGATAAAACGCCCGGCCTCACAGATTCGTGAAGCCGGGATTGTTTCGATTCAGCTCGTCCGGCGGAAGATGTCCAGCCGGCCTTTTTTGTCGAATGTGTTGTTGTACTGCAGTTGGTTGAACA
>JBGUHV010000171.1:0-10506 GCA_045112425.1 Oscillospiraceae bacterium | reverse complement strand
CTCGCCTTCGGCTGCCTCTGCGCGATCTGGTCGATCCTGCGCCGGAAAGAGACCTTCCGCGCATGGATTATTTTCAGCGCGGTGACGCTGACGGCGCTGCATTTTTGGTGATGAAATGAAGAAACTGCTCATTGTTTTGTCGTGCATTCTGATGCTGCCGTTCGTGCTCTTCGGCTGTCTGCGCATGACCGGCACGGTTCACGAATCGACTATGAAACATCAGATTTTTCGGTTCGTACTGGAAAACGAAACGGAGCTCACCGCCGTTGCCAAAGGACAGCTCGCCGGAACAAATCAGGACAAGAGCTTCGGGAAAGCAGAAATTGAAGGCGTCTATGACGGCGAGCAGCCGATCGTGCAGTTTTATTGGGGCGGCATGGGCATAGCGCCATCCGGCACATATTTCGGATTCTATTACGCGCCGGATGATCAGCCTGCGCTCATGGACAACGCTCCCGGCATCTTCTATCCAAAAGACGAGGACACTTGGGAATATTCTGACGGTGCAGGCAACGGCGGAACCACGATCCGCATCGTTCCGCACTGGTTTTACTACAAAATGTGGTTTTAAGCAGGAGGCTCTTGGCCTCCTGTTTTCATTGACGGGAAAAAATGGGCATGCTAAGATAAACCTAATCGGAGGTGCGCCATGAACGAGCTGCAATTTGAAAAATCCCCCTACCTCTTACAGCACAAGGACAACCCCGTGGACTGGATGGCATGGGGAGAGAGAGCCTTTGAGAAGGCAAAGCGCGAGGACAAGCCGATCTTTCTGAGCATCGGCTATTCGACGTGCCACTGGTGCCATGTGATGGCGCACGAATCGTTTGAAAATGAGACCGTCGCGCAGGCCATGAACGAGACCTTCGTGTGCGTCAAAGTCGACCGCGAGGAGCGGCCGGACGTGGACGGGGTGTATATGGCGGCGTGCGTCGCCGCGACGGGCTCAGGCGGCTGGCCGCTGACGGTGCTGATGACGGCGGAGCAGAAGCCCTTTTGGGTCGGAACGTATTTAAAGCGAAACGAGCTGATGGGCCTCATCGCAACCGCAAAGCAGCTCTGGCACGACGAACGGCAGAAGCTGCTGGACGAGGGCGAAGCCTTTGCAAAGCATCTGCAGGCTTCGAAGGAAGCAGCGCCCGGCACGCCGCGCCGATCCCTAGCTGAAATGGCGGCGCAGTCGCTCATTCGCCGGACGGACAAGGTCTGGGGCGGAACGGGCTTTTCCAACAAATTCCCGATGCCGCACAATCTCATTTTCCTGCTGCGCTGGTCAAGGCTCACGGGCGATGACAACGCGCAAAAAGCGGCGGAGCTGACACTGGAGCGCATGAGCCGCGGCGGGATCTTCGATCATGCGGGCGGCGGCTTTTCGCGCTACAGCACGGACGTGAAGTGGCTCGCGCCGCATTTTGAGAAGATGCTCTATGACAACGCGCTGCTCCTGCTCGCCTATACCGAGGCGTATCAGATGACAAAGCGCGAATGGTACGCTGAAATCGTGCGCCGGACGGCAGACTATGTTCTGCGCGAGCTGCGCGATCCGCAGGGCGGCTTTTACTGCGGGCAGGACGCCGACAGCGACGGCGAGGAGGGAAAGTTCTATCTCTTCACGCAGGAGGAGCTGAGCCGTCTCCTCGGCATGGACGCGATTGCCTTCTGCCGCAGATATGGTGTGACAAAATCAGGCAATTTCCACGGAAAGAACATTTTGAATCTGATCGAGACCGAGGATTGGGAGCGGGCGCCCGTCTGGGAGAAGGACGCGCTCGATAAGGTGCGCGAATACCGTCTCACGCGCACGGCGCTGCATCGGGATGACAAGGTGCTCACCGCCTGGAACGGGCTGATGATCGGCGCGCTCGCGAAGGCGGGGCTGGTCTTTGATCGACCCGACTGGATTGGGGCAGCGGAGCAGGCGGCCGACTTCATCGAAACAAACCTGCGGGGCGAAGACGGGCGTCTGCTCGCCCGCTGGCGCGACGGTGACGCCGCCTTCGACGCAAAGCTCGAGGACTGCGCGTTTTATGCCTGGGGGTTGATCTCACTTTACGAAACCACCTTCCGAACGGAGCATCTGGCGCGCGCTGCGGCGCTCGGAGACCGGCTGCTGGAGGTATTTTTCGACCCGGAGCGCGGCGGGTGCTTCCCCTACGGCGCGCACGGCGAGCAGCTGCTCACGCGCACGAAGGATCTGGAGGACGGCGCGATCCCGTCCGGCAACGGCATGGCGGCGCTTGTGTTCTCGCGGCTCGGGCGGCTCACTGGCGAGACTCGCTTGATCGAGGCGGAGGAGAAGCAGCTGCGTTATCTCGCGGGCGCCATGGAGCGCTACCCCGCCGCGTGCTGTGTGTCGCTGCTGGCGATGCTCGAATATCTGGAGGAGACGGAGGAGCTCGTCGTCTGCGCAGCTTCCCTGCCGGAGGCACTGGCGAAGGATCTTCGCGCAGAGACAAGACCGAACCTCACCGTGCTGCTGAAAACGCCGGAGACGGCGAGGGCGCTCTCGGAGATTGCACCGTTCACGGCGGCATATCCGATCCCGGAGCACGGCGCCATGTATTACCGCTGCCGCAACGGCGCCTGCGAGCGCCCGACCACGGAGCTTTGAGCCTATGATGATCACCGTATTTTGCCCCGGTTCGGAGATGGAGCCGGTCTCCGCCGCCGGACGACCAATCTTCGCCGCGCCGGAGTGTATGGAATATGCGAAAGCCGTTTTTCAAAACGCCGGCGTAATCGCAGAAGAACCCCTGCTGCGGGAAGCGCCGGACGCCGGGCTGCTCTGGCGGCTCGGGCTGCGGGAGGCGGCGGAATCCGCCGGAGAGGTCAGAGCGCGGGCAGCCCGCGCGGCCGAGGCGCTGCTGCAGGCGCAGACCGACTGCGTTTTGATTGCGCCGCCGGGCATTCTGAGATTTCTGCTCCGGGCGCTGGAAAGGCGCCGGTGTGTCATCCGCCGCGCGGGAAGCGGCGCGATTCAGCCCGGCGAGCGCATCCGCGTGACGGAGCGTGCCGACCACTGCGGTGGATGCCAGCACAACTGTCTGCTCTCAAATCCCGGCTGCGGCGTTGGCAAGGATAAAGCGGCAAGAGGATATTAAAAGACAGGACTGCGATTGCAGTCCTGTCTTTTATTGCAGAAAGCCGAGATATTCGTCAAAGACATTGAAGAGCATGTCGCCCGAGGCGACGGGGAGCACCATGTCGCGCCCGCCGATGGGCTCGAAGCGAAAGAGCTCCTGCGCGGCGGTGAGCACGAGCACGGGGATGACCTCGTACTTCGGGCCGAAGACGATTTCCAGATACGGCGCATACTTCGCCGCCTGCCGGATCTCCTCCGGGTCGACGGCGTCCTTCATCTTGAATTCGAGCGAGAAGACCTTCTCCTCCGTGATGACGATCACGTCTGCATAAATGCGCACATGCTTCCCTCGCTTGAGACGGAATTCAAACACGATCTCCCAGTCGAGACAGCGGTCGCCGAGCATGTCTCGCAGGTCGGAAAAGAGCCGGAGCATCGTCTCTCTTGCGTCGCGGAACGAGTGAAAGAGCCCGCGTGTGTCGCTCAGGCTGCGCCCGATGCGGTAACAGCCCTCGGTGAGCAGGCCGAGAAACTGCTCCTCATTGAGGGTGAGGAAATCGCGCACGAGGCCGTAATAGCCCGAGAACTCCTGCAGACCGCCGTGGGGTCTTCCCTGCCGGATCAGCCCATGCCAGCGGGCGTCGCGATCCTGCCAGCAGAGCTCCTGCAGCAGCGGCGAGCGATAGAGCGTCCGGTTGACCTCCTGCCGGTCGACGCCGAGGTGCTGCGCAATCTCGCGCGCCTTAACGCCTTCGCTGCGGCAGATCTCCGCGCAGACGCGCATGGTGAGATCGTCAGTCATCCGCAATCACCCGCTCCATGAGCACATATTCGGACTGATGCGTGAGCAGCATCTTGTAAAACCCGCCGGAGACCTTGCCGTCGTGAATGAGGGCGCTGATGCTGGTGCAGTTTTTGCGCGCAAGATCCTGCTTTAAGAGCTCCGAGAGCGCGTTGCCGAGACCGGCATGCTCGGGCGAGACGCCCATGTACGGGATGGAATACTCCGTCGGGCAGCGGCGGACGCGGAGGATTTCCCGGAGATCCCGCAGCGTAATCTTTCCCGCCGTGTGTACGCCGTAGTTCGGCACGCAGATGACGAAGGCCGCGAGCTGTTCGTCCTTGTAGGCGAGCTTCACCATCTCAAAATCGACGACATAGCGCAGCGAGCCGTAGAGCGCGACAAACTGCGCCTCCGTGATGGGCTTATAGCCCGGAAACGTCGCATAGAGCGCCGTGAGGAGATGGTAGATCTCCCGCAGGCAGGTGTCGAACGTGGCGAAGGTCGGATTTCGGAATTCATAGCCGCTCGCGCGAAACTGCTCGAGGCGCTTGACCGCCTTGCGGCTGACGTCCGCGGCGGTCGGCACGCGCATGTGGTTGGAATAATAATGATCCGTGACCGCAAAGCCGCAGCGCTCCCAGAGGCGGGGATAATACGGTCGGTTGCAGGGCTCGCCCGTGAAATAATCGCGGAAGTTTTTGCTCTTGAAGCGGTATCCGATCCAGAACGAGGCGTTATACGGCCCGACGAGACGGCGCTTGCCGAGGCGCTTTGCCTGCTCATACGCCGCATTCAGCACGAGGGCGGCTGCGTCAGCACGATCCTCGCTCTCGAAGAAGCCGACGTAGCCCGCGTCGTCCTCCGGATAGACCGTGAGCAGGCAGCGGGCGACCGGACGATCGGCGTCCAGCGCGAGGAAGGGATAAACCTCGAAGCAGGGGCTCAGCGGGTGCCTGCCCTCGAGCAGCTGCCGCTCGGTCTTCGGCTCCTGCACTCTGCGCTCGGGCGGATAGAGCTCGGGCGGCAGCGCGAGAAAGCGGCGGCGGAGATACGAATCGTTTTTGGAATAGAGAGTCAGCATTTACGCCTCCTGCAGAATGCGAATGACGCCGCTGGCCGCATCCAGCTCCACCAGGTCGCCGGTGCGGATGCGCTTGGTGGCGTCGCGGACGTTGACCATGGAGGGCTTGTGCAGCTCGCGCGTGATGATGGCGGTATGGCTCAGGAGCGACCCCTTTTCTGCAATGATGCCCTTGGCGTTTTCGATGAGGAACACCCAGCCGGGATCGGTGCTGCGCGTGACGAGAATCTTATCGTGCGTGTCGATGGAGAGGCTCGGCTCCGTGATGACGACGGCCTCGCCCGTGACGGTGCCGATGGAGGAGGAAATGCCCGTGAGGACGTCCGCCTTGTGGAGGAGGTCGAACTGCGCGTTCTGCACGCGCTTGCTGCGGATCTCCCCGTCGAAGATGAGGCGGCTGTAGGGCGGGAGCACGGCAAACATGGCGTAATCCGCCTTCCGCTGCTCGACGAGCGCGCGGTAGCGCTCGGGGCTGCCTGCCTCGAGCTCGGGAATCGTGAGATAGAACACGTCCTCGGCGGCGTCAAGGAAGCCCTCTCTCTGCAGCTCCTCGCCGACGGTGCGGAAGATCGTGCGCGCCATGCCGAACAGGCGCGTGCGGTTCATGCGCGAGCGCTCGCGGTTATAAATGCCGAGCTTGGCGTGGCGGACGAGGAAGCTGTCCTTCGGCCGGGCCTCCGGCGCCGGCTTCTTCGGCTTCGGCGGCTTCTGGAGCCGGCCTCGAACGAATTCGTCCACCAGCTCGGGATGCGTACGGTAGGTATGGGTTTCGAGCTTGAGCTCGCCGAGGCAGCGGTCGCCGTATTCGCGGATGAACGCCGCCTTTGCGCTCTGATAGCGCTCGCTTTCAAAGCCCGTCTCGCGGCAGAGCTCGGCAAGAGCCTTGATGGCCTGAACGGGCTTCATGCTCTCGAGATTGCGGATATCGGCGAGGGCGGATTTGCTGCGCGCCCCGGCGAGATAGGTGAACATGAAGGCGTACATGTCGTTGATGAGCGTGACGTGCCACTTGGGCAGCACCTCACGCTGCATATCCCGATAGACGGAAATCAGCGCCGGAATCTGCTCCGGCCCGGGCTTTGAGAGCAGGTCGGAGATGCGCGCGAGCGTGCGCTTTTCAAAGTCTGCATAGAACGCGCCGAGCTCGTCCATGCGCCGGGGCGTCTGCAGCAGGCAGCGGAGAAGCGCGCCCGTCATCGTGAGCTTCACGCGCAGCGGGATGCGCCGAGCCGCGGAGGAGACGGTTTTGTTCTGCACGCCGAGCATCTGCTGCCACATGCGGATAAACCGCTCGGAAAACGGCAGCAGGCGCAGCACGCCGTACCAGCTGCTGATGCGGTAATAGACGCGGCCGTTGCACATATCGACCATGTTTCGCACCTCGGGTTCGAGCTCCTGCAGGATCGGGCTGTGGTGCGTGGTCTCCTCGAGCAGCGCCTTGAAGATGAGATAATACAGCTCCTTGACGAAGCTCTGCGTGAGCGGGAGCGTGAGATCCGGATAGCTCTCGACGATGTTGGAGTTATCGAGCACGATGGGCGTTTCCTGCGAGAGCGTCGTGATCGGGCGCGCCTGCAGGAGATAGACCTCTCCGGCGCTCACGGCGTACTCCACGTCCGTCGGCGCGCCGAAGAGGCGCTCCGTCTCAAGACCGAGCGAGACGAGCCGCTCGAGCACGGCGTCGCTCAGCAGGGGCGAATCCTTCGCGCGCTCGAAGTAATAGAGCTCGTCGTCCTTGTGGTAGTAATAGGTCGTGACGTCCGCGCGATCCTCCACGACGGCGTTTCCGAGGCCGCTGCCCACGACGATGACAAGCTCGTTTAACAGCCCCGTCGGGTTGGAGGTGAAGAGCACGCCGGAAACCTCCGACGGCACCATCGCCTGCACGATGACGGGCGCGTCGGCAGAGTCCGCGAGCGCCATGCCGTGCGCTTTGGCATATTCCGCCGCGCCGGAGGCATAGCTCTCGCGCACGCGCTCTACCGCCTGCGGCACATCGGCGCGCTGCACGTTCAGCAGCGTATCGAACTGCCCGGCGAAGGAATGGGCGGCGGAATCCTCGGCGTCGAAGGAGGAGCGGACAGCAAAACACTCCGCCCCGGAAAAATCGAGGCGGATGGGTTCATTTCGGTGAAACACGGCGAATTCCGGCACCGGAAGGCCGTGGGCGCGCATCAGCGCGAGATTGTCTGCCTTCATGATCAGATCTTGCCCACGATGAGGAAGACGACAATCGTGGCGATCATGGTCAGCTCCTGCAGATAGGTGTAGTTCTCCACCTTGGTGACGAGCTTAAAGCGCGTCGGATCGGCCTTGAAGCGCTGGAAGGTCCAGGTCATCCAGCCGACGAGGAGCGCCAGCACCGCGACGCTGATCTTATTGAGGTTCCAGACGAGGACGAAGTTCGTCGTGATATCGAGCAGGATGACGAAAAGCGCGAAGTTCGCGGCCTTCTTGTAGCCGAAGAGCTTGGAATAGGTGACGTACTCGGTCTCGTCCTGCGGGGCGCGGATCTTGCGGGAGACCTCCCAGTAGAGCGCCGGGAAATAGAGCGTGAAGCAGGCAAAGGCGTTGATGAGATCGACCGCGGGGATCTTGTCGGTCTCGGGCAGGATCGCGTTGTACTTGATGATCGTGAACGAGATGATATAGATGTTCATGATGAACTGCACGGGGTTGTGCGTCACGAGCGCGAGGGGCAGCGACTTCTGGATCTTATACTTCTGGAAGAACCAGATGGCCATGAGCGAGCCGTAGGTATAGAGGATCACACAGAAGAGGAAGTTGTTCATGAAGATCAGGTTCAGCAGCAGCGTGACCGGGATGAGGATGCACAGGAAGATCTTCAGATCCTTCTTCGTGACGCGGCCGGAGGGCAGCGGACGGTGCGCAAAGAGACGGCAGTCGAGCTCATAGTCCTTGAAATCATCCGCAATGCGCAGCCAGCACAGAAAGCTGAACACTGTGAAGCCGAGCACCAGCTCCTGAATGCCGAGGTGCGGCGCGATGATATCCCAGGTGACGCCGTGGTTCAGGAGAACGATGAAATAGATCTCCGCCGCGATCAGATAGCCGAGGCCGAGGCGCGGCAGAATGGGGTACATCTCCTTGAAGTAGATGTTCAGTCGTTTCAGCATTGTTTTTCCTTCCTCTCTCTTCCAATCGTATCGCCGAGGATAACCTTCGTCTCAACGCCCTCGCGGGTGCGCGCAAGAATGTCTTCGTCCACGGCGACGTTTCGCGGCACGAGCAGCAGAATCGTGGAGCCGCCGAACTCGAAATACCCCTTCTCCTGCATGCGCGAAAAGCGCCGGACGGGGTGGTTATGTACCTTTCCGACCATGAGCGCGCCGACCTCGACCTGCAGCATGGGGCCGAAGCGGTCGGTCTGCAGCAGGGTGCAGACGCGGTGGTTTCGCGCATAGACGCGGTAGTGCTCCGAGATCGAGCGCACCGTGTGCAGCTCGCCGGGGATGGAAACGGACTTCGCCGTCTCGCCGCTGTCCGGAAAAACGTAGCGGTGATAGTCCTGCACGGCGAGGCGGAAGACAAGGCAGGTTCCGCCGGCAAACGGCGCAAGCGGCATGTCCTCCCCCACAATCTCACGGAGAGTATAATCGCTGTGCTTGATGCGCAGTCTGAGATCCTCCGAGACGGGGTACGCCGTGAGGCGGCTGTCCGCCACGGCGATGAGCTCATCGGACGCGGCGTAGGTATGGTTCACGCGCTGCCGCGTGAAGAAATCGTTGAAGCTGCCGAAGGCATCGACATTCCAGCCGGAGAGGTCGATGCCGTTCTGCTCGGCAAAGCCGACGATCTTTTTTCTCGAGAGCGGGCTGTGCTGATACAGTCCGTACGCACGGCTGACGGCGGGGTGCACCGCAAGCTTTAAGAGCACGCGCCCCGGGGCGGTTTCATAGAGCACGCGGAGCAGACCCTGCTGAAACTCCCGCTCCTCCTCATAAGAGCCGGTATCCCGGCGATAGATCTTCATTTGACCAGCAGGAGCACGAGCAGCATCGCAAGGCCGATGACGGCGAGCACGATGGTGGCGGCGCCGGTCGGCTTTTTGACGCGGATGTTGGCCACAAACAGCACCGCCATGACGACCAGCGACAGCGCGACGGCGAGCACCGGCACCGTGAAGTGCGCGAGCGCCGCGACGGCATACCATAACGGCAGAAACAGCGCAATGGTCGTGACCGGCATGCCGCTGAAATACTTGGTGTGACCGTCGGTCGTGATGTCGAACCAGCACAGGCGCGTAACGCCCGCGAAGACATACAGGATCGCAGCCAGCACCGTCCAGACCGTACGGCTCTGGGCGATGAGAAACACCGCCGGGAAGATCACGAAGGAGACGGTATCGGCGAAGGAATCGAGCTGAATGCCGTACTTTTTCTCAAGCTCCGTACGCGGAAACATGCGCGCGACGCGGCCGTCGAACATGTCGCACACGCCGGCGAGGATGAGCATGAGCATCGCGAGACGGGGATTGCCCGCGAAGCTGACGCCGACGACGGCGGCGGCAATGCCGAGCATCGTGACGCAGTTGGCGAGATTGTACACGCCAATGAACGGTTTCTTCATTTCTCTGTCTCCGATCATAGATTTTTTCTGATATGCAGCGAGTATAAAATGAGATTCACGAGGATGTGCGTTCCGGCGCCGAGGGCGAGATAGCCGAGATAGCGCCCGAAGGAGATGCCGGAAAAGGCCATGAGCACCAGCATGACGCCGATGAGGGAGTCAATCTGGTCGATGACGAAGAACACCGCGCCGACGGCGGAGCGCTCCGTCTTGCCGGGGCGGATATCGACCCGGCGCTTGAGAAAGCTGTTCGGCAGCTCAAAGAGCGCATAGGCAAGGCCGTAGAGCGTGCCGGTGAGGACGTTCAGACCGAGGGTGTTTTCCCGTACCCGATAGAGATCATGGATCCCGTTCCAGCCGGAGCGGCTGCAGACCCAGCCCCAGAACACCTGCGAGACCATGCAGAAGAATACCATCGACCAGAAGCCGATCCAGGTTTTATTGTCACCGAAGATGCGCTTTCCGTCGCGCCAGACCTGTCCGCGGTCAATCGGCGCGCAGTGCTTTTTGTAAATCGGCGTCTTGACAAAAATCATGTTCAGCACACCGCCGAAGACAATCGGCAGCATACTGACGTACATGTTCCGAATCGTCAGAAGAAGAGCCTGCGGCATACGAAGATCCCCTCCATGATGAAAAAGGCATTGCCCGCCATGAGCACGGCGGCGGCGCCGAGATCCTTGATGCGGCGGATCTCCGGATGCTCCTCGGGCGTATAGAGATCACACAGGTGCTCGATGGCGGTGTTGAGCATCTCGGCGGAGAACGCCGTGCCGACGCAGATGATGAGCAGAATGTGCTCCGTGAGCGAGATACGGCAGAGGCAGTTCACAATGAAGAAGAACGTGGAGATGCCGAGATAGATGCGGAAGTTCTTCTCCGTGCGAAAGCCGAAGATCATGCCGGCGATGGCGCAGCGGACGCTCTCTAAGAAGGTCTTGTTTTTCCGCACTTATTCCGCCTCCCCTT
>JBGUHV010000170.1:0-10070 GCA_045112425.1 Oscillospiraceae bacterium | reverse complement strand
CCCGTCACGTTATACCCGAGCGCGGCAAGGCCGATGACCTGCGTGCCAATACCGCAGGCACAGTCGAGAATGCGCGCAGAGGCGTCGAAGCCAAACTCCGCGAAGAGGTTCTGCAGAAAGCGCGCCTCCGAGCGCACCGTCTCATCCCAGTCCTGATAGAACCGGTCGTACTGCGCAGCTATGCGGTCATAAAACGTCTGGACAACGTTCGGAACCATCGGCTTTTCATGCATGGGTATCTTCTCCTTAAATGGAAGGAACTGCGGCTGCAGCTCCTTTTGATTTTAGATGACGCCGGTAGGAATGAGGATGATGAGCAGCAGCGCGACGAGGCCCCAGAGGCAGACGAGAAAGCGCGTCCGCTTTTTCGGCTCCATATCCGGCACATAGTTGCTCGCAAGGAAGAAGGGAATGTACGTCGTGACAAACACAGGCAGGACGCCCCACCATTTGTACACCCAGATGAAGGAATGGTTGCTCGTGGCGGCGAGGAAGGACTCGAACAGGGCGAACAGCAGCGCCATCTCGAGCGCGCCGACGAGCTTGCAGCTGATGCCGCCCTTGCCGTTCTTGGCAAAATAGCGCCTGGTGCGGTCATGCGGAAGCATCTTGAAGGAGATGATGCCCGCGATGGAGAACATCATCGACAGCTCCCAGCACACGCCGATGAGCAGGATGAAGGTGGTGGACTCATTCGAGACCGACCAGAGCGGATAGCCCGCGATTTTGGCGATGATCGCGTTGCAGATCTCATACAGCCAGTGGACACCGTAGAGCGCGAGACCGGCGCAGACGGCTTCGGTGTTTTTCTTGTGAATTTCGGTCCAATAGATATAGAACACGACGGCGAGAATGAAGATAAACGTCCAATTGAAGTTTTCCGTGCTTCGGACACGGATGCTGTCGACCAGATCTCTGGACGCCTGAGATCCGTCGCCCCAGAATTGAAACATGATCAGCCCTCCAGTTCGATTGACGTTTCCGCGGGGCGCGGCGCCTGCGGTGATTTCAATATAGCATATATTGATGCGACGTACAACTGATAATCAACATATTTCGTTCGAATTGTTCGTTCTCTTTTGGCGCGGTGCCAAGGTCCTTCGACTCCCCGCTTTGCGCTCCGCTCAGGATGACAGTGCAGGGATGCGCTTGCATCCAAGGGAAAAGCTTGGTACAATCACATTAACGATGGGAGATGATACCATGGACAACGCAAAAATCCAGAAGCGCAATCTGATCATGTTCCCGCTCGGCACGGTCGGGCGCGACATGGTCTATAATCTCGTGACGAGCTATCTGCTGACGTTCGTGCTCTTTACGCGAAATCTGAACGCAGCGCAGCTCTCGGCCATCACGGCGATCATGGTGGCGGCGCGTATTTTCGACGCGCTGAACGACCCCGTGATGGGTAATATCATCGAGCGCACGCGCACGCGCTGGGGCAAGTTTAAGCCCTGGCTCGTGATCGGCATTCTAACGACCTCGCTCGTGGTATACGCGACGTTCAACGTGAAGCTGCAGGGCTGGCAGTTCGTGTGGTTCTTCGGCGCCATGTACTTCCTCTACAGCATCACCTACACGATGCACGACATCGCCTACTGGGGCATGGTGCCGGCGCTGAGCTCGGACGCGAACACGCGCAACCAGCTGACCTCGCGCGCGACACTCTTTGCGGGCATCGGCGGCGTGCTGGCGGCGTCTCTGATTCCGAACTTCACGGCGGGCGACAACGCGCTCGGCGGCAACGCCGTGACGGCCTACGGACTCGTGGCGCTCGCGATCTCGGTCATCGCGCCGATCTTCCTCGCGTTCACGGTGTTCGGCGTGAAGGAGCTGCGCGACTACGGCGACGAGCCCGCGCCGCCCGTGAGCTTCAAAAAGATCATCGGCACGATCACCGGCAACGACCAGCTGCTCTGGATCTCGCTCATCTTCCTGCTGCAGCAGATCGGCAACGGTATCGTCATGTCCGGCATCGGGCAGACCTACATCTATGTAGAGTTTGGCTACAAGGGCATTTTCTTCACAGCGTTTCAGATGCTCGGCATGTTCGTGACGGCGTTTCTGATGATCTTCTACCCCGCGATCTCGCGGCATATGCACCGCAAGAAGCTGATGGACGTTCTCATGGTCGTCGGCCTCGTCGGCTACGCGGTGATGCTGCTGCCGGGGCTGCTGCTGCCCGGCGCGGGCATGCCGAAGTTTCTGCTGATCACGATCGGCTACATGCTCGCAAACTTCGGGCAGTACGGCTTCTACCTCATCATGATGATCTCAATCATGAACACGGTGGAATACAACGAGCTCAAACACGGCACGCGCGACGAGGGCATCGTGTCCTCCCTGCGTCCGTTCCTCACGAAGCTCGCCTCCGCGCTCACGGTGGCGATTGCGAACGTGACGTATCTCACGTTCCACATCCTCGAATACACCAACGGCATCGCGGGCTTTGAGCAGCAGGCGAATCAGGGCGCGCTCACCTCGGATCAGAAGGCCGACGCAATCACAAGCCTGCTGCAGGGCGTGCGCCACGGGCAGTCCATGGGGCTGCTGCTGGTGATGACGGTGCTGCCGTGCGTACTCATGTTCCTCTCCTATGTGCTCTACAAGAAGCGCTACAAGCTGGACGAGGCGGAATATGCGCGCATCTGCGCCGAGCTCGAAGAGCGAAAGGCGAAGGCATGAGCATCACGAAGACGGTGCTCCGCCTCGCCGCTCCCCTGCCGAAAATCGAGCAGTTTGACCGGTTTTTCTTTCTCGGCCCGCACCCGGACGACATTGAGATCGGCGCGGGCGCGGCGGCGGCGAAGCTCGCCGCCATGGGAAAACAGGTGACCTTCCTCATCTGCACCGACGGACGCTACGGGCTGCCGAACGCCCCCGCCGGCACGACGCCGGAGGCGCTGATTGAGATTCGTCAGAGAGAGGCCATCGCCTCGGCGAAGCTGCTCGGCGTGACGGACGTGCGGTTCCTGCCGTTTTCCGACGGAGGGTTTTATGAGGAAGAAGATCTGCTCCGCGCCGTCGCGGCGGTGATTGGAGAGATCAAGCCGCAGATCATTTTCGCGCCCGATCCGAGTGTGCGGAGCGAGGGGCATGTGGATCATCTGCGCGTCGGCGAGTGCGCAAGACGGCTCGCGGTCGCTGCCCCGTTTGCGCCGATCATGGCGCGGCTCGGCGCGGAGAGCGCCCCGGTGGAGGCAGTCGCCTTTTACATGACGGCAAAGCCCAGCCGGTTCGTGGGAACGCGCGGCTTTTTCGCGCGGCAGCTGGAAGCGCTGGACTGCCACGAGAGCCAGTTTCCGCGACGCTGCAGCGAGCGGAACGCGGTGCGGCTCTATCTGAAGCTGCGGGCGGTGGATTTCGGAATCCGCAGCGGAAAGGGGCTTGCGGAGGGTTTTCGCGTGCTGGGGCAAACACATATGCACTGTCTGCCTGGGGCGGACAGATGAGAAGAGGACGGCTCATCGGAGCCGTCCTCTTCTTCAAACGGACGAAAAAAAGTTTTCGTCCGTTTGAAAGGGATACTCGCGCTTCTCGCGCGGGCTTTGACCCGCTTGGTCGGCGCGAGGGGCGCGCGTCACACGCGCCCAAAGGAGTTTTTCCACCGCGCATGTCGCTGGAAAAACGATTTAATCTCTTCGCGCCTTGCGAGGCGCGAACTCTGTGAGACTTTTCTTAATAGCAGGATATATTACTATCTGTGCGGGATTCGGTGCCGCCGACGAGCGCGCCGTTTGGGAGACGGACGATCATCTGGCCGCGGCCGAAGCTGGCGACGTCGGCGCTGCGGGAGAGATCGTGCCCGCACGCGAGCAGGCCCTGCGCAATCGCCTCGTCAAAGCGCGGCTCGACGACGACGCGTCCGTCGCGCAGCCACTGCCAGCGCGGGGCGTCGAGCGCCTGCTGCGGGTCGAGATGAAAGTCCACATAGTTCATCACGACCTGCACATGACCCTGCGGCTGCATATAGGCGCCCATGACGCCGAAGGGGCCGACGGGCTGACCGGCTTTCATGAGAAAGCCGGGGATGATCGTATGATAACTGCGCTTGCCGGGCTTGAGGAAGTTGGCATCGTTGGGATTGAGCGAAAAGTCCGCCCCGCGATTCTGCAGGGAGACCCCCGTGCCGTCCACGACAATACCGGAGCCGAAGCCCATGTAGTTCGACTGGATGAAGGAGACCATGTTCCCCTCCGCGTCGGCGCAGCAGAGATAGACCGTGCCGCTTTTTGGCGGAACGGCGTGCGTATAGACCTGCGCACGCGCCGTCATCTCGCGGGCACGCTGCGCGCCGTAGGCCGGATCAAGCAGGCGATGAAAGTCCATCTGCATATCATCCGGGTCGGTGACATAGTGGAGCGCGTCGGCAAAGGCCATTTTGATCGCCTCGAGCTGGCGGTGGGCGGTCTCGGCGCAATCCCGCTCGGGGAAGTCAAACTCCTTGAGGATGTTCAGCGCCATGAGCGCCACGATGCCCTGCCCGTTAGGCGGAAGCTCGCAGACCTCATAGCCGCGGTAATGCACGCGGATGGGGTCGACCCATTTGGCCTCGAACGCTGCGAGATCCTCATAGCGGAGATAGCCGCCGAAGCGCCGGCTCTCGGCGTCGATCCGCCGCGCAAGGTCGCCGCGGTAAAAGGCGTCGGCGTCGGTCTCGCCGACGGTCTCGAGCGTGGCAGCGTGATCCGGCAGGCGGATCAGATCGCCGGGCTGCGGGCTTTTTCCCTCCGGCGCGAAGGTGCGAAACCACGCATCAAACTCCGGCCCTCTGAGAATCTCCCGATAGCGCCGGAGGGCCGCGCCCCAGTGGAGGGCGAGATTCGGCGCGCAGGGATACCCATCACGGGCATAGGAGACGGCGGGCGCCAGATTCTCCGAGAGCGAGCGCCTGCCGAAGCGGCGGACGAGCTCCGCCCATGCCTTCGGCGCGCCGGGCACCGTGACGGGCGTCCAGCCGTGAAACGGCATGCGGCCATCGGCGTCTCTCCCCTCGGCAAGGATGCGCTCGGCACTGATAAGCATCGGCGCGGGGCCGCTGCTGTTGAGTCCGAAGAGGCGCTGCTCCTTCGCCGACCAGACGATGGCGAAGGCGTCGGAGCCGAGGCCGCAGGAGGTCGGCTCCGTGACCGTGAGCGTTGCTGCCGCGGCGACAGCGGCGTCGATGGCGTTGCCGCCGCGGCGCAACGCATCGAGCCCGGCGGCGGACGCCTGCGGGCTGGAGGTGTTCACCATGCCGCCGTGGGCATAGATCGGATAGCGCTGAGAGGGATATCTCTGCGCGAGCGGATCAAACGTCATTCTGTTCTCCTCCTTCAAACGCCCGGAGGGCGACCGCGACGGAGCGGGTCATCTCGCGGGCAAAGTCAGAATCGTATTTGCGCTCGTGGAAGGCGCGCAGCCAGTCCTCATACATCTCCTCGCTGCAATTTTTCAGGAGCATGTGCCGCAGGGCGTCGTCGTCCAGCGGGGTGTAGGTATTCTCCTGCACGAGAAACTCCAGCGCGGCGCGCGGGGGCTTGGGGCGGTTTTGCTGCTGCTCGGTGGGATAGCCGAAGACGAGCATTGCCGCCGGGAACACCCATTCCGGCAGATGCAGCAGCGCGCGCTGCGTCTCGATGTTCTCCATAATATCGCCGATGAAGCAGGAGCCGACGCCGAGCGACCACGCGGCGGTGACGGCGTTCTGCGCGGCGATGAGCGCATCGTCCACGGCGAGGAGCAGATCGCCCGCGCCGGGCCGGCGAGCCTCGCACCCCACGGCGCGGTAGGCGTCGAACCACTTTTTGCAGTCGGCGCAGAAGACGAGCACGAGCGGCGCCTCGGCGATGAAGGGCTGATGATCGCACGACTCGCTGAGGGCTTTCTTCAGCGCAGGGTCGGTGATGCGCAGGATGGTATAAAGTTGCTGGTTTCCCGCCGTGGGCGCGTTGGACGCGGCGGTGAGGATGGCGCGAACCGTCTCCTCCGTAATTTCACGGTCTGTAAACGCGCGGACGGACTTGCGCGCAATGAGCTGGCGCAGCACTTCGTTGGATTCCATAAGAAGCTCCTTTCCCCTCATTTTTTCCATCATAAGACAAAATATGGCGAAAGCGCAAGTATTTCGTGCTTTTTTCGCTCGGATGGTGTATACTGAAAACAATACGACGAAGAAAGAAGTCATCGTCATGAATGAGAACAGAGACAAAAAGAACAGGAAGCCGCGCAGAAAGACCTTCTGGGAGACCTTCTTCGGTGAGGGCGCGTCGCCCGCGGTGCTGGCAAAGCAATACGGCGTTCCGGTGCTGCTCGTGGTCTATGCGCTGTTTGCCGTGTTTGCGATGCCGCACTGCACGCGCCTGAAGGACGCGCCGTCGGAGGACGCCTCGTTCCGGATGCCCGTGATGACGGCGGCGCCCAAGGCGACCCCCGCGCCGGAGGCGACGCCGACGCCCACGCCGGAGCCGAAGGAGCCGACCTTCACGAACGCAACGCTTGCCTACGCGGGCGATCTCGTGGTGCACATGGGCATCAACGAGGAGGCCAACACCGGAAACGGCTATGACTTCAAGCCCGTCATGGAGGGCGCAATTCCCTATCTGCAGGACGCGGACTATGCCTTCTGCTGCTTTGAGACGACCTTCCCGATTGAGGGGGATATCTCCGGCTACCCGACCTTCCACTCCCCCGTGGCGCTTGCGGCGGATCTGAAGGAGGCGGGCTTTGATCTCGTGGAGATGGCGAGCAACCACTGCATGGACGCGCGCAAGGAGGGGCTGGACAACACGCTGGACGTGCTGGACAACGCCGGGCTCGACCACGTCGGCACCTACAGGACACAGGAGGAGCGCGACGCCAACCACGGCATCGTGGTGAAGGACTTAAACGGCATCCGGGTCGCCTTCATCTCCTATACCTACGGCACGAACTGCTTCCCCGTGACGGATTTCCCGTATGCGGCGAACATCTTCTTCCGCGATTATCTGGAGATGGACGCGGCAGACATTGACGAGCTGGATCTGGCCGGACTGGATCAGGATATCGCCGCAGCGAAGGATCTGAACGTGGATATGATCGCGGTATTCATGCACTGGGGGCTGGAATATCACACGGCGCCGGTGGACTATCAGTATGAGGTTGCCGACCATCTCTTCGCGCAGGGCGTGGATCTCATCCTCGGCGGGCACCCGCATGTGCCGGAGCCGATGGAGACCCGCACCGTGACTGCGGCCGACGGCACCGAGCACACCGGATATCTCTGCTACTGCATGGGCAACTTCCTCTCCTGCATGAACGATCACTACACGAATCTCACGGGCGTGACCACGCTGGAGCTGGAGAAGAACGTGGACACGGGCGAGACGTATCTCAAGAACGTGTCCTATGCCCCGCTGATCATGGTGGACACGGCGGATCACGGCGTGATGAGCACCTGGCGCTACAAGCTCGTGGATCTGCACAAGTCGATTGACAGCTACGCCGCCGGTGACAGTCTCGGCTTCATCAACGACACGCTCTACAACGACATGATCACCGCGCTGAACGATCTGCACAGCATCTGGGGTGCGAACTTCGACCGGTTTGATCCGAGCTATGAGGCAAATACCGAGGGAGAAATGCCCGCAAAAGCGCCGATGACGGCAACGGAATAAACACAAAAAGAGACGCAAGTCGCCGAAACGGTGGCTTGCGTCTCTTTTTGTGTGCACTGTTATGCGTATTCGGGTAAAAATGCCTTTCTTCTGGCGAGGAGGTAGGCGGTATTCATGGCGATGCAGGTGAGGATCCATGTGACCGGATAGACCAGAATGAGCACCTCCGGCGTGCGGTGGAGCGGGAGGATAAAATAGACATAGGCCAGACGGGCGGCGCAGGTGCCGAAGATGGAGATGAGCGCCGGGATGAGCGAGCGGTTCATGCCGCGCAGGGCGCCGGCGGTGATCTCATAGGTGGCGCAGAGGAAGTGGAGCGTGAAGGCATAGTTCACGCGCACCATCGCAAAGCGGATGACCTCGGGATCGGTGGTGAAGAGCTGCACGACCTGATAGCGGAAGAGATAGAGGGCGGCGATAAACAGCATGTCGATGCCGACGCCCATGGCCATGGAGATGCGCCAGACGCGCCTGCATCGCTCGGTGTCCTGCGCGCCGTAATTCTGCGAGGTGAAGGTGACACAGGCCTGCGCGAAGGCATTGAGCAGACAGTAGGAGACGAAATCGAAGTTCTGCCCCGCCGTCATGCCCGCGATGCAGTCGGCGCCGAAGCTGTTGACCGCCGACTGAATGACCACGTTGGAGAGCGAAAAGACCATGCCCTGCAGACCTGCGGGCAGGCCGATCTGGATCATCTTTTTGAGCATGGAGGGATTGATGCGAAGGCGGCGCAGATCGAGGCGGAACGCCTTTTCCTCATGCATGAGATACCAGACCATGAGCCCGCCGCTGAGGCAGTTGGAGATCACCGTGGCAAGCGCGACGCCGATGACGTGCAGGTGCAGGACGATGACGAAGATCAGATTGAGCCCCACGTTCAGCACGCCCGCGATGACCATGGCGATGAAGGGGCGGCGGCTGTCGCCCTTGGAGCGGAGGATCGCGGAGCCGAAGTTATAGAGCGTGATCATCGGCATACCGAGAAAATAGATGCGCAGATAGACCACGGCGAGATTGAGCACGTTCTCCGGCGCGCCCATGAGCAGCAGAATGGGCTTGGCGGCGACGTTTCCGACCACGAGCAGGATCACGCCCGAGATGAGCGCGACGGCGATGATCGTATGCACGGCGTCGGGGAGCTTCTCGCGCCGGCCGGCGCCGATGAGATTGCCGACGACGACGTTCGCGCCGACGGAAAGGCCGATAAACAGGCTGATGAGCAGCGAGATAACCGAGGCATTGGAGCCGACGGCGGCCATGGCCTGCGGATTCGTAAAGCGGCCGACAACGGCGAGGTCGGCGGCGTTAAAGAGCTGCTGCAGCATGCTGCTGAGCGCCAGCGGCACGGCGAAGCGGAGGATTTTTCCCGCAAGCGGGCCGTGCGTCATATCCAGTTCATTTCGTGTTGTTTTCATAGCTCTGCATCTTAGCACAAATCCAGACAGATGAAAAGAGGCGATCTGACGGTTTTTCGGCCGTTTGGATCGCCTCTTTGATGATTATTCCAGCAGCACGGCCAGCCGCTCGGCGACATGGCGCACATCCGCCTCCGGCAGCGTCTGATGGATGCCGACAAAGAAGGTCGTCTCCGCCATCTCATGCGCGTTCGGAAGAAGCTCGGAGCCCAGCAGCTCGCGAAACGCCGCCTGCTCGTTGGACACGCCGCCCATGAGCGTGCGCATCTCAATGCCCTCGGCCTTCAGAATCGGAAACGCATCCTGGATCCGCATACCGTTTCGCAGCCCGATCGGGAATACAAACGCGGAGCTGTTCGTGTCCGGCGCCGGCCAGACCTGCAGATTCGAAACGGAGCTCAGTCTGTCATACAGAATCTGATAGCTCCGGCAGCGCTCCGCCTCCATGCGGTCATACTGCTGCAGCTGCCAGCGGCCAAAGCAGGCGTTCAGCTCTGAGAGCTCCACATTCAGGCCGAGCCGCTCATAGGTAAACTGATGCGCCGGCCCCGGCGGCACGGTGCAGAGCGCCTCGTCGATGTGGCACTTGCAGGATCTTCCCCAGTGCGTGATGCTGTCCGCCAGCAGGTCGTCCTCCAGCGTGAGGGAAATGACGGCGCCGCCGCCATAGGAGGACAGATGGTGCGGATGATAAAACGACCAGGTGGAATAATCCCCGAGCAGAAACACCGGGCTGCCGTTCACCTCCATGCCGAGCGTTTCACAGCAGTCCTGCAGGAGGAAGTAGCCCGCCCGATGCACATAGTCCGCGATCTCCTCCACGGCGCACGGAAAGCCCAGAAAATGCGTGATCGCCGTGACGCTCGGAACCGGCTTCAGCTCCCGGAGCTTCTCGGCGGAGATATTGAAGCCGTGCGCCTCCACATCCACGATCTGCAGCTGAAAGCCGGCAAGCGACAGCGCGCTGACCGTCGTGGGAAACGTGAAGGCGGAGATCGCCGCCGTCATGGGAAGCCCACGC
>JBGUHV010000169.1:0-7410 GCA_045112425.1 Oscillospiraceae bacterium | reverse complement strand
TTTTTATGGAGGAAATACCATGAGCAGTTTTCAGGATCTTTACGAGCATGCTGCCGCTGACCGCGGCAGAGCCATGCAGTTTCTCGCCATTCAGGAGATTCGCCGCAAGGCGGTCAATGAGATGACGTCCGCCGGTGTGTATCAGGAGCCGGAGGATGAGAATATGACGGATGATGACCGCGCCAATCGTCGGGCAGAGGCAGCGTATGTCTATGGTCTGCACAGCATTCTGGAGGTCTCCAAAATGCCGGACGAGGATGGAGACGAGGCCTATGCGATGGCAGTGCGCGATACGTCCACAAAGGCTTATTGTCTGGCACTCTGCCTGCAGACGAAGATGGAGGAGCTGCGTGCAAACGGTTCGGAGAAAAAGAGCGCGAACGGCTCGCCGAGATTTACCGTAGTCGTTTCCAACGACGGTCCGGAGGAGACCACCGATCCGCTGCATGAGGCGCTGGAAGTGCTGAAGGTGGCATATCCCGCCTGGGTCATCAAGTATGAGGTTCGCAGCGAGGAGGCCAAGCTTCGCTCTACGATGGCGGAGAATCTTCGCAGAATTATGGAAAAGGTGCAGAAGAACCAGACGGAGGAGACGGTTGCCGAGCTTGCGACCGCTCTGGTTGCGACGCCGCTGGTGTTTCCGGCGCAGCGTCCGCAGGGTACGGCTGCGCCGAAGCCCGGCGAGGATGTGCACCTCCAGTTCGGCAAAGCGCGCTCTCAGGATAATAAGAGCTATTTCCTCGCTTTTACGGATCACGCGAGACTTGCCAAGTGGCGCCAGTTCAGCAGTGTTGAGCTTGCGTTCAAGGATTATGCCCAGCTGATCCTGAGCTCTCAGGATGACGGTCTCATTGTCGATCCCTATGTTGGCGCGAATATGTGCCTCACGCGTGAGATGCTGAAGGCGACGCAGGAGCGATTTGAGATGGTGAGCAACATGATGCAAATGTTCGCTGATATGCAGACGGAAACCATTGAAGAGGATTCGGAAGAGAAGGAATACACACCCCAGAAGCCGAAGGTCAACGAATGGTGGAAAAAGTAAGCTGAAGATATAAAAATACACCTCTTAGCATCTCGCTCATGCATCTCGCTCAGAGGTGTATTGCTGTCTTCAGCAGAACTCGCAGGACTCTGCTTTCGGCTGGATCGACTCATCGTGGTCGATCCATTCCTGCACATCTGTCTCTTTCAGATCGTGTTCTCCAATGCGGCAGACGACGCGCTGGATGCCGGAGTTGATGATCAGGCGGCGGCACATGGCGCAGGAGGTTGTGTCGTGCAGCAGTTCGCCGGACTTTGCATCGCGTCCGACAAGATAGAGCGTGCCGCCGATCATGTCTCTTCTGGCAGCAGAGATGATCGCGTTGGCCTCGGCGTGTACGCTGCGGCAGAGCTCATACCGCTGACCGGAGGGAATGCGAAGCTGCTCACGGTTGCAGTAGCCCAGCTCTGTGCAGTTGACGCGGCCGCGCGGTGCGCCGTTATATCCGGTGGAAAGAATCTCATCGTTTTTCACGATGATTGCGCCGTATTTTCTCCGCAGACAAGTCGAACGCCCGAGTACGGCGTCTGCTATGTCAAGATAATAGTTTTCCTTGTTCACGCGCTTATCCATATGGTCACACCGCTTTCCGTCATCGTTTTCTCCAGTATAACGCAAGAGGGAAGCCTTTGGCAAGAAAAAGAAGTCACGGATCATTCGTCCGTGACTTCTTTTTATCATCAATCGCAATGCATCAGAGCTGTGCGCCCATGCTGCGGATGCAGTCGGGGCAGATGTTCTTGCCCTTATACAGAATCAGGTCCTTCGCGTTATCGCAGAAAATGCAGGCGGGCTGATATTTGCGCAGAATCACAGATTCTCCTTCGACGAAAATCTCAATGCGATCCTTTTCTTCAATTCCGAGAGTTCTTCTCAGTTCGATCGGCAGAACAATGCGACCAAGTTCGTCAACTTTACGAACAATACCGGTGGACTTCATAAATGTTGCTCCCTTCTTGTTGAAATGACTGGATTCTCGCCGCAAACGGCATCAATTTTTGTCATTTTGCACTTTCAGTATAGCAACATTTGTAAAATTGTCAACAAGAATTACCAGTTTTTGAGGACTGAAAAGGTCGATTCTACATATTGCATATTTTGGAGCGGGAAAAACTGTGTCGTTTCTGTGAATAATCACAGCTATTGATGTTTCGTAATACCTTAACATTATATACAGATTCTATTATGCAATTATCACAGAAATAAAGGAAATTGATGGATGAACTATTATAATGTGGAAATTGATCAGTCCATCTTCAGAACATCACGGTTTTTATAGAAATACTCCGCGCCGGAGTAAACTGTCGTCAAAACGATGATAATCCAAACCAGAGTGTTCAGCCACCGAATTTCATGCGGAATCCCGAACAGCATCATAAGAATAATGCCAACCATGGTGCTCGCGGTTTTAATCTTTCCGGACCATGCGGCTGCGATCACGCGGCCGTTATCCACAGCGATCAGACGCAGACCGGTCACGGCGAGCTCTCTGGCTACCACGATCAGCAGCGCCCAGCCGGGCATATAGCCCTGCTCTACGAATACCATCATGGCAGCAATCACGAGCAGCTTGTCTGCAAGCGGATCCATGAACTTTCCGAAATTGGAGACCTGATTATAATGTCTCGCAATATATCCGTCCAGAAAGTCACTGATGCTGGCAATGATAAAAACTGCAAGCGCCCAGTATACATGACCGGGGAAGTCCAAATACATCAGGATGACCAGCACTGGCACCAGAATCATGCGGAGAATGGTGATTTTGTTTGCGGTTGTCATGGAATTCGCTCCTCTCAAATCTGCGTTCCGGAGAGCTCTCCGTCCTCGACGTCTGTGATGGTGACCATTGCAAAGGTGCCGGGCTCAGCATCGCCGCTGAAATAGACCGTGCCGTCAATTTCCGGCGAATCTGCGAAGGTTCTGCCCGAGCAGAGCCCACTCTTTGATTTTGCCTCGCAGAGCACTTTCATGGTTTTTCCGACGCAGCCGGCGTTATAATCGTCCATGATCTGTGCCTGCAGATCCAGAATCAGATCTGCGCGGCGCTGCGCTTCTTCCTCATCGCAGCGGTCGGTCATTTTTGCGGCGGGTGTGCCTTCTTCGGGAGAGAAGGGGAAGACGCCGACGCGCTCCATGCGCACCTCGCGCAGCCAGTCGCAGAGCTCTTCAAATTCCGCCTCCGTTTCGCCTGGCAGTCCGGCAATCAGGCTCGTGCGGATGACCAGACCGGGAATCTCACGCCGAAGCTTTGCAATCAGCGCGCGGATCTCATCTCCGGTTCCGCGGCGATTCATGCGGCGCAGAATCTCATTGTTGATGTGCTGCAGAGGAATATCGAGATATTTTACGATTTTTTCCTCCTGCGCGATGATTTGGATCAGTTCATCGTCAAAGGCGTCCGGATAGAGATAATGCAGACGAATCCACTCGACGCCTTCGATTTTCACAAGCTCCTTCAGCAGCACGGAGAGACTCGGCTTGCCGTAGATTTCCTTGCCCCAGCGGGTGATGTCCTGCGCAATGACGATCAGTTCTTTCACGCCCTGCGCGGCCAGCGCTCTCGCCTCGGCGAGAATGGCGTCCAGGGGTCTGCTGCGATATTTTCCGCGGATGGCCGGAATGGCGCAGAAGGCACACCAGTTGTCGCAGCCCTCGGCGATGCGGAGATAAGCCCAGCCCGGCCCGGTGCTGACGACACGGCCGATCTCTTCCACAGGGCCGTTTTTATCCGCAAACAGAAGGGGCTGTTCATTGTGCATTACCGCCTCAACCGCAGTGCAGATCTCACTGTAGCTGCCGGTGCCGAGCATGCCGTCCACCTCCGGCAGACTCTCCAGAATATCCTGCTCATAGCGCTGGGAGAGGCAGCCGGTCACAATGATCTTTTTCAAAATCCCGGCTTTTTTCAGCTCGCCGAGCTCCAGAATGTGATCGATGGCTTCGCTCTTGGCGCTGTCGATAAACCCGCAGGTATTCACGATAGCAATGTCACAGCCTGCTGGGTCGCCCACCAGCTCATGCCCCGCTTGATCGAGGAGATACAGCATCTGCTCGCTGTTGACCAGATTTTTCGGGCAGCCGAGTGAAATGAGCGCGATTTTATATCCCATAGGAGTCCACCTCTGATTCGTTGCAATATCGTTGCATGGCCGCCTGAATTTCCTCGCGATGAAATCCGCGGCGATAGAGATAATCTGCTGCCTTTCGCAGCGCGTCTCGATCCGGAGAAGGGGAGCGGAGCTTTTTTCGCAGCAGACGGTCAATCTGATCCTCCTGCTCCGGCATGGAAAGCAGCGCGTCATCCCATAAATCCTTCGGAATGCCCCGCCGATAGAATTCGTTCCGGATCTTTCCGGGGCCAAAGCCCTTCGCGGCATAATGCCGCACACACATCGCAGCATATTCTGCGTCATTCAGAAGCCGCAGATCCAGCAACCACTGCACGGCCTGCTCTGCGTTTTCGACCGACTCTCCTTTTTCCTTTAGTCGATCCAGAAGCTCCTTGGAGGACATGGGCCTTGCGTTGATGATCCGCAGCGCGCGCTGCTTGCATTTGGCGAGACCGGATGCCGCTTTGGCAGCCTCGAACGCCTCTTCGGTGAAGGTTTTTCCGCTGTAGAGATCGAGATCGGCCACGACATTCAGCGTCGTGCGGAACTCTTCACCATTGTCAAACCGGGCAAGAAATTGTTCCGGCCCGGTTTGCTTCAATTCGATTAAAGTGAGCACGGTCAGCCTTCAAAATCGTCCGCCGTGACCTCCACGGCACGGCCGGCAGCAACGGCGGCCTTTCTGGCCTGCGGGCTCATGAGCTTGATGGCGTTGGCACGGATCTGCGCTTCTAGCTCATCGGCGACTTCAGGATTTTCCTGCAGATATGCCTTCACGCTGTCGCGGCCCTGCAGACGCTGCTCACCGACGGTGAACCAGGCGCCGGCTTTGTCGATCAGCTCCAGCTTCACAGCCAGATCAATGATTTCGCCGATCTTGGAGATGCCTTCGCCGTAGATGATATCAAACTCGGCCTCTTTGAACGGAGGCGCAACCTTGTTCTTCACGATCTTCGCGCGCGTGCGGTTGCCGATCATCTCGCCGGCGACCTTCATCGTCTCGATGCGGCGCACGTCGATGCGCACGCTGGAGAAATACTTCAGCGCACGGCCGCCCGGGGTGGTCTCCGGGTTGCCGTACATGACGCCGATCTTCTCACGCAGCTGGTTGATGAAGATCACGACGGTGTTGGTTTTGCTCACAGCGCCGGTCAGCTTGCGCAGCGCCTGACTCATCAGACGCGCAATCACGCCGACGGAGCTGTCGCCCATTTCGCCCTCCAGCTCGGTGCGGGGGAGAAGCGCTGCCACGGAGTCCACGACAATCACGTCGATTGCGCCGCTTCGAACGAGCTGCTCGGTAATCTCAAGCGCCTGCTCGCCGGTGTCCGGCTGAGAGATCAGAAGGTTGTCAATGTCGACGCCGAGCGCACGGGCATAGGTCGGGTCAAGAGCGTGCTCCACGTCGATGAAGGCCGCCTCACCGCCGGCCTTCTGCGCGCTGGCCAGAACGTGCAGCGCGAGCGTGGTTTTACCGGAGGCTTCAGGACCGTAAATCTCAATGATGCGGCCGCGCGGCACGCCGCCGATGCCGAGCGCCAGATCCAGCGAAAGGGAGCCGGTAGAGATTGCTTCGACGTTCACCTGGTCAGGATGGTCGCCGAGACGCATAATCGCGCCCTTGCCATAGGTTTTTTCAATCTGCATCAGCGCGGTTTCAAGCGCGCGTTTTTTGTTGTCCGGTGCGACCGGCGCGGGAGAAGCGGTTGCGTTCTTGCTTTTCTTTTCTGCCATAATGACACCTCTATCATCAATCTGTAAGTTACAAAATCAATCTTTTGGCCTGCGCCCGACCACAACGCGGTCGATTCCGGCCGTATCCTGCACGGAAAACACGTCCTGCAGCTGTCCTTCTCGCATCAGCGCACGGACGGCTGCCGCCTGATCCTCGCCAACTTCAAACATGATCAGCCCGCCCGGACGCAGCGCAGAAATCCAGTTGTGGATGATCGCGCGGTAAAACGTAAGGCCATCCTCACCGCCGTCAAGCGCACCGAGCGGTTCATAATCCCGCACGGAGCTGTCCAGCGTGAGAATGTCAAAGCTTGCCACATACGGCGGGTTGGAAACAATGAGATCAAACTGCCCGATGCTCATCGGAGGCTTCTCAAGCGCGTCAGCGCGCAGCGTTGCCGAGCGGTTCACGCGGTTGAGCCGAATATTTTCCCGACTCACCTCCAGCGCGTGCTCGCTGATATCCACCATCAGCACATGGGAGGCCGGCAGCTCGTGCGCCAGTGCCACGCCGATGCAGCCGCTGCCGCAGCAGAGATCAAGAATGCGCGCGTCCATCTTTCGGCCGCGAAGCGCCTTGAGCGCGGTGTCCACCAGCACCTCGGTGTCCATACGCGGAATCAGCACATCCTGTGTCACATGCATCGGGAGACCGTAAAACTCCCATTCGCCGGTGATGTAAGCCAGCGGCTCTCCGGCGAGTCTGCGCTGCAGCAGCGCTTCAAGCCTGTCCTCACATTCCTTCGAGGTATACAGCGTCAGATCACGCAGAAAGGCTTCCTTCGTTTTTCCGGCGGCTTTGGATGCGAGGAGACGCGCCTCCAGCGTATAGCCTTCGATCTCTGCCTGCTTGAGCGCAGAGCGTGCACGGAGATATAGCTCATTATAGGTTTTAGGCAAGTCGATTGCCTCCTTCGAGGTGGATTACCAGGCGTCGCTGCCCTGCACTTCAGGGATGACGAGCTCGAGCGAGCGGATTGCGCATTCGATCATGCTGTCGTCCGGCTCGTTGGTTGTGAGCCGCTGCAGCCATTTTCCGGGTGCGGAGAGGATGCGGGCGATGGTCAAATCCTCGTGGCGGCCGACCCAGCGGTTGAGCTCATAGCTCAGCGCAACGATCACCGGCAGAAGCAGCAGATGCAGACCAAAGCGAATCCAGAAGCTGCTCCAGTTTGTCAGAAACGAGCTTACGACGGAGAACACCAGAATGCTGATGATCACGACGACGAACAGAAAGCTCGTGCCGCAGCGGGGATGAAAGCGGGATTGCTCCCGCACGTTCTCAACCGTGAGCGGCAGACCCTTCTCATAGCAGAAGATGGTCTTGTGCTCCGCCCCGTGATAGGAGAACATGCGCGCCACGTCCGACATGCGCGAAACGCCCCAGAGATACAGCAGGAACACCACGATACGGATCAAGCCTTCCACCAAACTTAGGGAGAGGGAATTCATCGTGGGAATCAGCTTGAGCGCGAGCTTTCCAAGCAGCGTCGGCAGCAGAACGAACAGTCCGATGGAAAG
>JBGUHV010000168.1:0-5067 GCA_045112425.1 Oscillospiraceae bacterium | reverse complement strand
ATGATATACTTACGGATACATATGCATTCTCGCGCAGTTGAACCAGGCCTTCAGACCGTCGGCGGACAGGTGCATGCCGTCGCCGTTCTGGAAGTTCTCGGGCAGGAACCCGTCCGTTCCGGCGAGCTCAAACGCCGCGTCGAGATACTTCACGTCGTTTTCGGCAGCCGCGTCCGCAATCCACTGGTTCACGCGGTTGATCACCTCGAAGGTGATGTCCTCATACTGGTAGCTTCGCGCCACGGGCGTGAGGGAGGAGAGGATGATCTTCGTCTCCGGGCTCTCGGCGTGAATGGCGGTCACAACGTCCTTGACCGCCGCCTTGAGCGCGGTCTCGGTGATGAGATTGGCGTTGTCCGTGCTCGGCAGGAGAATCATCACCGCCGGGCGGTTGACAACCGCAATGTCGCCGAAGGGGGCGTTGTTGCCCGTGACGGGGGAGACGAACGTGACGCTCGAGAGCGTGTTGAGATCCATCACGCCGCTCTCCGGGCACCAGACCTGCTGATCCTTCTCGGGGCCGGCCAGCAGCGTCTCGTCGCTCAGAATCTTGAGCGCGGCGTCGCCGAGGAAATACATGCCGTTGACGTAGTCGCCCGAGGCGGGCTCCGTCTGCGCGAGCGCGGCGGGGGATTCAATCTTGAGAATCGGGTTCGGCTCCGGCGTGTCAACCGGCTCCGCGCTCTCCATCGCGTCCGGGGCGAGACTCACCTCCGGCGTGGCGGCCACGGTGCGCTCCACGCTGCCGCGCGGAGTGTTCCCGAGCACGCTTGTGAAGATCAGGCAGCCGAACGCCAGCGCGAGGCACAGCATGATCCCGAAGGACCAGATGCGTTTGCTTGTTTGGTTCTTTTTCTTCATGCAAACCACCATTTTGAAGAAGGGCGCGTTGCAGTCACAACGCGCCCGGTGTTATGGTTCTTACTCCTGCTCAGCCTTGGACTCTTCGATGACCTTCTGCTGCACGTTGCCGGGAGCTTCCTCGTAGCGCACGAACTTGCAGCTGAAGGAGCCGCGGCCCTGCGTCATGGAGCGCAGGTCGATGGTGTAGGAGCTCATCTCCGCCATCGGAACCTCAGCCTCGACGGTCTGCATGCCGTCCTCGGCGTTCATGCCGAGCACGGTGCCGCGGCGCTTGGAGGAGATATCGCTCATGATATCACCGAGGTTGGCGTCGGGGATCGTGACCTTCAGCAGGCCGATGGGCTCCATGATGGTCGGCTTCGCCTTCGGAATGCCGTCCTGATAGGCGAGACGGGCAGGCGTCTGGAACGCCCTATCGTTGGAGTCGACGGGGTGATAGGAGCCGTCGTACAGGGTGGCCTTCAGGCCGACCAGCGGATAGCCCGCGAGCACGCCCTTCTGCACCGCGTTGCGCAGACCCTTCTCGACGGAGGGGAAGAAGTTCTTCGGCACGGAGCCGCCGAACACTTCCTCGGCGAAGATCAGCTCGTCGCTCTCCTCCTGGGGCTCGAAGCGGATCCACACGTCGCCGAACTGGCCGCTGCCGCCGGACTGCTTCTTGTGGCGGCCGTGGGCCTCAACCTTGCCCTTGATCTTCTCGCGATATGCCACGCGGGCGGGCTTGAGCTCGGTTTCCACGCCGAAGCGGCTCTTAAGCTTGGAGCAGAGCACGTCGACCTGGATATCGCCGGCGCCGGAGATGACCATCTGGTGGGTCTCGGCGTTGTTCACGAGCGTGAAGGAGATGTCCTCCTCGTTCAGACGGGCGAGACCGGAAGCGACCTTGTCGTCCTGCCCCTTCGTCTTGGGGGAGATGGCCATGGAGTAGACGGGCTCGGCGATCTCGATGGCAGGGAATTCCACCTCGTTCTTCGCGTCGCAGACGGTGTCGCCGGTCTTCCAGTCCATCTTGCCGATGGCCACGATGTCGCCGCAGCAGGCTTCCTTGACCTCGGTGCTCTTCTTGCCGCACATGGTGTACATGCGGCCGAGCTTGTCGTTGCTGCCGGCGCGCACGTTGCGCAGCGTGAGATCGGAGGTAACCTTGCCGGCCATGACCTTGATGAAGGAGTACTTGCCGAACTGATCGGAAATCGTCTTGAACACGAACGCGGCCACAGGCGCGTCGGGCTTGCACTCCTCGTCAGCCGGGGTGGGAACGTAGTCCACGATGGCCTGCATGAGGGCCTCGGTGCCGATGCCGTTCATGGCGGCGCCGGCGAACACGGGGATGAAGTCGCGGCTCAGCACGCCCAGACGGATGCCCTTGACGGCCTCTTCCTCGGTGAGATCCATCTCCTCGAGGAACTTCTCCATCAGCTCCTCATCGGAGACGGAGGCGGCCTCGAGAAGCTCCATGCGCAGATCGTCGACCTTGCCGGCGTCGGCGGCGGGAACGGCGACCTTCTCGGTCTTCTTGCCGTTGGTGACATAAGCTACGTTGTGCACCAGATCGATCACGCCGGTGCCATCGCTCGTCGGGATGGTCACGGGGCAGACGGTGTTGCCGTACTTTTCTCTCAGCGCGGCGAGAACGGCGTCAAAATCGCTGTGCTCCTCGTCGATCTTGGAGATATAGAACATGGTGGGCTTGCCCGCGGCCTTGAGCGTCTTCCAGCTGCGCTCGGCGCCGACGGAGATGCCGTCCTTCGCGCTGCAGAAGATCACGCCGACCTCCGCCGCGCGCAGGGCGCAGGCGACCTCGCCGGCGAAGTCGAAGAAGCCGGGGCAGTCGAGAACGTTGATCTTGCAGCCGCCGAAATTCACCGGAGCGATGCCGGTGGAAATGGTGATCTGACGCTTGATCTCTTCGGCGTCGTAGTCGCAGACGGTGTTGCCGTCCGCCGTCTTGCCCTGACGGTCGATTGCGCCGGTCAGGTAGAGCATGCTCTCAGCCAAAGTGGTTTTTCCGGTTCCGCCATGACCCATAAAGGCCACGTTGCGGATGTTCTTGGTTTCGTAGCTCATGAATGTACCTCTCCTTGTATTGATATCAATCGTGAAATTACACAATAACGTGCGGGAAGAACGCCCAATTAATTATTATAACGGAGAACAGCGCCTCTGTCAATGAATTCCGTCAGCGCTTGATGAAATAACAGACCAGCGGAACGACCAGCGCGGCGACGATCTCATAGACCGCCAGATGGAAGGCGCTGCCCGCGGCGAAATGACCTACGCTGCACAGCCAGAACATGGCGAGCACGCCGATCACCAGCAGTGCGAGCGAGGCGACGAGCCCGGCGTTCACATAGCGGCAGAGCTGGCGGCCCGTCTTCGTGATGGCAAGCAGGGCCGCGAGACCGGTGCGCGTGACGACGCCGCAGATCGGGTCCTCCTCGCCCAGCTCCGGATCGGAGAGCGCATAGCGCTGCCGGAAGGGCGGGAAGTCGAAGCCGTCGGCCTGCGTGCGGAACTTCTGCTTGAGCAGGCTGGGTGCGATGTTCGGGTCGCGCACGGCGAAGACCGGGCGCTCGGAGCTCTTGAGCAGATACTTCAGCGCGTTCTGCACGCTCCGCGCCGCGTGATAGCGCACGGGGAAGCTGCCGCAGAGCTCGTTGTTGATCGCCACAAAGAGCGTCGTGTGATCCTCAATGTCCGGCCGGGAGGCGTTGATGCCCTTCAGGCGCATGAACTCCGAGGTGCCGAGCAGCACTTCCTCGTCGTTGATCATGCCGGACATGCCGCCGGCGGAGTCGCAGCGGAAATTGTCCACGCGAAACAGCGGGTAATTGTAGCCGCTCAGCAGCTCCACGAAGGCGGGCGTGAGGCAGCAGCCGGAGGCGTTGATGAGACTAGCCGCGCATGCCACGACCTTCGCCTCGCTCATGCCCTGCAGGAACGAGGGATCGGAGATCGAGATCGTGTTCGGCGCGAAGAGGTCGCGATCCGTCACGACGAAGCGGCGGCTGCGGCTGATGTCGCCCGCGCCGGACCAGCCGGCCACGGCGAGACCCTTCGGCTGCAGAAAGGCCGCCAGACTCTTGAACGGCACCGTGTAGCAGATGATTGCAGCCAGCGGCGCCGCCGCCGCAAAGATCGCGGCGAAGATGTGTCCGGCGTTTTTGATGCTGCCGCTGAGGGCAGTGGCGAGCAGGCTCAGAATCACGCAGACGGCGATCAGGTAGGGCGTGAGCACCGCGAAGACCACGGCGTCCGGCCCCGGCTCCTCGGCGCGATAGATAAACCCGTCGGTGGAGCACTTGGATTTGGCGAGCGTGATGCCGTCGTAATAATCGTTCAGACCGGCGGTGAGCACGCCCGGCTCCTTCGAGCGGGCGAGCACATGGAATGTCAGCCCAAAGCCGCGCGCACGGCAGAAGCTGCTGTACAGCAGGAAGGTCACGGCGAAGGCGCTCACCACGCAGAAGGGGAGACGGTCAGGGGTGTTCAGCACCGCGACGAGCGCGCCGTCGATGAGCGAGAACACGCAGCCGAGCAGCACGAGCGATTCGATGCCGGGGCGCCTGTGCCGAAAGCCCGTGAGACCCACGGTGAGCACGTCGAGTCCGATGAGCATGGCCGTCAGCTGCAGGATGATACACATGACCGCCATGACCCGCGGCGAATTTTTCAGCAGACCCAGCACCGGCAGACCGGAGCTCAAGTACAGCAGCACGAGACTCACGATCAGCGCGAGACGGCTGCGCGTCTGCAGGTCGGATTCCTTTGCGGCGTAATAGCGGTGCGCCGCGCGGGCGGTGGGCTCGGGGCCGAGATCCTCCTCGAGGGCGTCGGCCTCCTTCTTCTCCTCACGCCGGGCGCGGATGCGCCAGCTGATGGCGGCGATGCGGCTCACGACCGGGCGGACGACGGCCTCCTCGAAGCTGCGCCGCTCGACCTCCTCGTATTCCTCAACGTCCTCGTCGTCCTCGCTCCAGTCCTCCTCGGGAATGGGAACGTCGGGCTCGGGGGCTTCGCCGAAGAGGGCGGCTTCCTCGTCCTCGTATGCTTCCTCCGGGAGCTCGTCGGCATAGACGGTCTCGCCGTCGCCGACCTCCTGCGCCCAGATTTTGGCTTCCTCCTCCGGCAGCTCCAGACTCAGATCCTCACCGAAGGTCTCCGCCACGGCCTGAAAGACCTGCGTCGGCTGCTGCTCGTCGA
>JBGUHV010000167.1:0-4993 GCA_045112425.1 Oscillospiraceae bacterium | reverse complement strand
TGTCGCCGCCGAGAAGGGCGCTCACGCGCTCTCCCACCTCGGGCCCGACCTCGAAGCAGCACGCGCCGATGCCCGGGCCGACGGCGGCGGAGATCGTCTCCGGCTTCGCGCCGAGGGAGCGCATCTGAGAGAGCGCGGCGCCGAGAATGTCCTGCACGCTCCCGCGCCAGCCGCAGTGCACCGCGGCGACGACGCCGTGCGCGGCGTCCTCGAGCAGCACGGGGATGCAGTCGGCGGTGAAGACCGCCACAGGCAGGCCGGGCTCGGCGGTGACAAAGCCGTCGCATTCATGGCGCGGCTCGAGCCACGGGCTCTGCGCGTCCGCGCGCGAGACAATCGGCACGAGGCGGCTGTGGATCTGGTGGGCGTAGACGACCTCGGACAGATCCATCCCGGCGGCCTCGCCGAGGCGGCGCCAGTTTTCGCGCACGTTCTCCTCCGAATCCCCCCGCCGGACGGAGAGGTTGAGAGAGGCAAGATGCCCCGCGCTCACGCCGCCCAGCCGCGTGGAAAACGCATGGGGCGAGGAGAGGGTATCGGCCGTGCGGAAGACGACGCCGTTATGGTTGTGAGTTTGAAATGTTGGCATATTGTTCGATGTTCATCCCTGTGCTTGGCTCCCCCTCTGGGGGAGCCAAGTGGGTGCGGCAATCACTCGTTTCTTCCGCAGCACTCCTTGTATTTATACCGGTTGCCGTTGGGCTTGCATTTGCCGCAGGGGCAGGGATCGTTGGGCTTGGGCTTCTTGGCGGCGCGGACGGGCTTTTTCTTGACGCTGTCGTCGCCGCCGGCGTTGGCGACGGCGTTTTTCGCCACGCTCTTTCGCTGGATCTGCTGCCGCGGCTGCACCTGCACGCGGTAGAGGCGGCTGACGGTCTCCTCGCGGATGCCCGCGGTCATGGCCTCGAACATCTCAAAGCCCTCCTGCTTATAGGCGTCGACGGGCTTGACGTTCGAATAGGCGCGCAGGCCGATGCCCTGCCGAAGCTCGTGCATGGCGTCGATGTGATCCATCCAGTACTCATCGACCACGCGCAGGAGCACGACGCGCTCGAGCTCGCGGATGACGGGCGTGACGCCGTCCTCCATCATGCCGAAGGCCTCGGCTCGGGCAGCATAGACCTCCTCGGCGATGGCAAGCACCTCGTCGGAGAGCTTGTCGGGCGTGAGCTTGGGCAGCTCGCTGTTGTCGTGCTGAATGTCGCTCTCGCGCAGGAACAGCTTGCGGAACGGCGCGAGCACCTCTTTGAGCTGCGCCTGATTCTCCAGATGCACGCCGCCCATGCCGTGGGTGACCTCGCCGGAGACGTATTCGCGGATCATGTCCTGAATCTGATCGGCGAGATTCTCGCCGTCGAGCACCTTCCGGCGCTCGCCGTAGATGATGTTTCGCTGGACGTTCATGACGTCGTCGAATTCGAGGGTGCTCTTTCGGGCCTGGAAGTTGCGGCCCTCGACGGTGCGCTGGGCCTGCTCGATGGCGCCGGAGAGCATCTTGTGGTCGAGCGGGGTGTCCTCATCGACCTTGAGAGCGTCCATCATGCCCATCATGCGGTCAGAGCCGAAAAGACGCATGACGTCGTCCGTCATGGCAATATAGAAGCGGCTCTCGCCGGGGTCGCCCTGTCGGCCGGAGCGGCCGCGCAGCTGATTGTCGATGCGGCGGGATTCATGGCGCTCGGTGCCGATGATGAAGAGGCCGCCGGCGGCCTTGACCTGCTCGGCCTCCACGTCGACCACCGCCTGATGCTCCGCCTTCTTCTCGAGATAGAGCGCGCGGGCGGCGAGAAGCTCCTCGTCAGCCGTGTCGGCATAGCCGGTGGCAAAGGCGATCACGTCGTCGTCATAGCCCGCCTTGCGCAGATCGGCGCGGGCGAGATAGTCCGCGTTGCCGCCGAGGACGATATCGGTGCCGCGGCCTGCCATGTTCGTCGCAATCGTGACGGCGCCGAGCTTGCCCGCCTGCGCGACGATGAGCGCCTCCTGCTCGTGGTGCTTGGCGTTCAGGACGTTATGCGGCACGCCCTGACGCTTCAGGAGCTTGGAGAGGTATTCGCTCTTCTCGATGCTCACGGTGCCGACCAGCACGGGCTGGCCCTTGGCGTGGCAGGCGAGAATCTGCTGGATGATAGCGCGGTTCTTGCCGGCGTCGGTCTTATAGACGACGTCGGGATTGTCGATGCGCTGCACGGGCTTGTTCGTCGGAATCTCGATGATATCGAGATTGTAGATCGCGGCGAACTCCTCCTCCTCGGTCATGGCCGTGCCGGTCATACCGGAGAGCTTGCCGTAGAGGCGGAAGTAGTTCTGGAACGTGATCGTGGCGAGGGTCTTGTTCTCCTTCTGCACGACGACGTGCTCCTTCGCCTCGATGGCCTGATGCAGACCCTCGCTGTAGCGGCGGCCGAGCATGAGGCGGCCGGTGAACTCATCGACGATGATGATCTCGTTGTCCTTCACGACATAGTCAATGTCGCGCCTCATGATGCCGTGCGCCTTGAGCGCCTGGTTGATGTGGTGGTTGAGCGTGGCGTTCTCGAGATCGGCGAGGTTCTCCAGACCAAACCACTTTTCCGCCTTGGCGATGCCTCGGGCGGTGAGCGTGGCGGTACGCGCCTTCTCGTCCACGACGTAGTCGGCGTCGAGATCCTCGTCCTCCTCTTCCTTCTCGTCGATGGAGGCATAGACCTTCACGCGCAGGGAATTGACGAACTCCTCCGCCTTCTGGTAGAGGTCGGTGCTCTCGTCACCCTCGCCGGAGATGATGAGCGGGGTTCTCGCCTCGTCGATGAGGATGGAGTCCACCTCATCCACGATGGCGAAGGCATGGCCGCGCTGCACCATCTGCTGCTTGTAGATGGCCATGTTGTCGCGCAGATAGTCGAAGCCCATCTCGTTGTTCGTGCCGTAGGTGATGTCGGCGGCGTAGGCTGCCTGACGCTGCTCGTTCGTGAGTCCGTGGACGATGAGGCCGACGGAGAGACCGAGGGCATTGTAGACCTTTCCCATCCACTCGCTGTCGCGCGTGGCGAGGTAGTCGTTCACGGTGACGATGTGCACGCCCTCGCCCGTGAGGGCGTTGAGGTAGGCCGGCAGAACGGCGACGAGCGTTTTGCCCTCGCCGGTCTTCATCTCGGCGATGCGGCCCTGATGGAGCACGATGCCGCCGATGAGCTGCACGCGGAACGGGCGCATGCCGAGGATGCGGTCGCACATCTCGCGCGCGACGGCAAACGCCTCGGGCAGCAGATCGTCGAGCGACTCGCCCTCCTGATAGCGGCGCTTGAACTCGTCCGTCTTCGCGCGGAGGTCCTCGGTGTCGAGATCCTTGATCTTCTCGCCCTCGCGCTCGATTTTATCGACAATGGGATAGATCCGCTTCAGCTCATGATCGCTGTGCGAACCGAACAGTTTCTTCAAAAGACCCAATTTGATAATCTCCTTTTGCCTAGTTTGACAGATTATTATAGCATGAAAATATGAAGAATAAAAGAGGTTTGTGAGCGCGAGTATTCAAAAAGAGAGCCTGCTTAAAGCAGGCTCTTATTTTGAGTTTTATCCTTTTCTGCGTCTGCCTCTTGATCGGTCGCTGTAGAGCCGGTTGCCGGCGATGCGGCTGTCCGACTCCTGCATGAAGCGCTTGAGCTGATCCTCAAACGAGGCGTCTCCGGTGGAGCCGTAGACGACGCCCTGCGGCGTGGCGGTGCCGGCGCTGCTGCGCTGCGGCGCGGAGCGCTGGGTCTGCGGGCGCGGCGCGCGGCGCTCGGACGCGGGTTTCTCCGCCTCCGGCTGGGCGCGCTTGATGGAGAGGTTGATCTTCCCCTCCGGCGTGATGGCCAGAACCTTCACCTTGACGGCCTGCCCCACCTGCAGGAAATCATTGACGTCCGCAACAAATTCCGAGGCGATCTCCGAAATGTGCACCAGCCCGCTGCGGCGCTCCGGCAGATTTACGAACGCGCCGAACTTGGCGATGCTGCTGACCGTTCCGTCCAAAATGGCTCCAACTTCAATTTGTGTCAATGCCTGGTCCCCCTGTGTCTCGCTGTGGCTGGTTTTTCTCTCAATGCTCAATATCGTAAAACACCTTGTCGCCGGGTTTTACATATCCGAATTCCTCACGAATGACCTGCTCCATGATCTCGGGATCGTCGCTGTGCTCGATTTTGTATTCGAGGGCGGCGTTGTCCTCGGTGGCGGTCTGCACCTGCTGGCGCATCGTGTCCGCCTGCTCGCTGAGGCGGCGAAGCTCCGCCTTGGCGTTCACGAGGGTGAACAGCGCGTATCCCAGAAGCGCCAGACAGAGCAGGACGATAGCAATGCCGGCCTTCTTGAAATGGACTCTGTGTTTGCCCTTCGGCATGTTCCCGCTCTCCTTTCTCCGCGCTTCGGCGGTGTCGATTCTGTATTATTGTAAACCAATTCTCTGGATTTGGAAAGAGCTTTTTGCAAAATAAATGAACTTTTTTTAAATATTTTCCGCTCCGTTTCGACAGCCGCTCGCCAATTTCCGCCGTGTGATCAAACACCGGGAAGAAAACCGGCCGCAGGTACACGCCGTAGACCACGGCGCCGATGAATACAGCGACCAGCGCCGCCGGCTGCAGCCGCCCCAGCGGCGTGATCATGCCGAAGGTGAAGAGCGCGGCGAGAACGAGCAGCGCAAAGAGCACGTCCAGCCCGCCGCGCGCGAGCGTCCTGCGGAGCCGCCGGCGCAGCGCGCGCAGGGCGTCGAACACCAGCGCGAGCGCCGCGCCGAGAAAGAACGCCGCGAGCAGCGTCCACGCCTGCTCGGCAACCGACAGGCTCATCCGAAGAGCCGGGCGAAAAAGCCCCCGCCCGGCGCGGGCTCATCGGCATAGAGAATTTCGGAGACGCTCCCGTCGCTGGCGAGCTCCCCCGTGTCGATGGCGAGACGCCCGACGTGCAGATCCGCCCCGCGCACGATCAGATCGCCGCGTGACGTGCGCATTTCGACCTCGGTCTCATCAAA
>JBGUHV010000166.1:0-4560 GCA_045112425.1 Oscillospiraceae bacterium | reverse complement strand
GCGTCTCAGGGAGATTTTCCGCCGCACATGTCGCCGGAAAATCGGATCGGATTGGATTCGCGGCTTCCGAGCCGCGAACTCTGCGAGACTTTTTGGACACGATAAAAGAGAGCCCGATATGGGCTCTCTTTTTGCATCTTTCCGGCGTTGCAACACGCGTAAAACTATGTTATATTGTAATTTGTATCTGAATACACACTGCAAAGGAAGAATACCATGAACGAATCTGCATTTTCCGGCAAAACCCTGCTGATCACCGGCGGCACCGGCTCGTTTGGTAACGCTGTGCTGAACCGTTTTCTGGAGACGGACATCGGCGAGATCCGCATTTTCTCCCGCGATGAGAAGAAGCAGGACGATATGCGCCACGAGTATCAGGCGAGCCATCCGGAGGCGTCGGAGAAGCTGCGCTTTTACATCGGCGACGTCCGTGATCTCCAGAGTCTGAAAAACGCCATGTACGGCGTGGACTACATCTTCCACGCGGCGGCGCTCAAGCAGGTGCCGAGCTGCGAGTTTTTCCCTCTCGAGGCCGTGAAGACAAACGTCTTCGGCACGGACAACATGCTCACCGCCGCGATTGAGTGCGGCGTGCGCAGCGTCATCTGCCTCTCCACGGACAAGGCCGCCTACCCTGTGAACGCCATGGGCACGAGCAAGGCCATGATGGAGAAGGTCGCGGTCGCCAAGGCGCGCACGACGAAGCACACGAAGATCTGCTGCACGCGCTATGGGAACGTCCTCTGCTCGCGCGGCAGCGTGGTGCCGCTCTGGATCGACCAGATCCGCAAGGGCGAGCCGATCACGATCACGGAGCCTTCGATGACCCGCTTCGTGATGAGCCTCGAGGAGGCCGTTGATCTCGTGCTGTTTGCCTTTGAGCACGGCGAGAGCGGTGACATTCTCGTGCAGAAGGCGCCGGCCTGCACCATTGAGACGCTGGCGCTCGCCACCAAGGCGCTCTTTGACCCCGAGGACAGGACCCCCGTGAAGGTCATCGGCATCCGCCACGGCGAGAAGATGTATGAGACGCTGCTGACGAACGAGGAGTGCGCCCACGCAATTGATCTCGGCGACTTTTACCGCGTGCCCGCCGATCAGCGCGACCTCAACTACGACAAGTACTTCAAGGACGGTGACGCCGAGCGCACGAAGCTCTCGGAGTTCACCAGCTCCAACACCCGCCTGATGACCGTGGACGAGGTGAAGGAGAAGCTGCTGACCCTCGCGTACATCCGCGAGGAGCTGGCGAAGGAGTAAGGCATGAACATTCTCATCACCGGCGCGGGCGGCTTTGTGGGCAAGAACCTCGTCGAGGCGCTGAAAAACATCCGCGATGGAAAGGATCGCACGCGCCCCGGACTCAAAATCGGGCAGATTCTCCGCTGCACGCGGCAGACGACCGAGGCGGAGCTGAAGGAATACTGCGCGGAGGCCGACTTCGTGTTCCACCTCGCGGGCGTGAACCGCCCGAAGAACCCGGAGGAGTTCATGGAGGGCAACCGCGACTTTACCGAAACGCTGCTGGGCGTGCTGGAGCTCTCCGGCAACCCCTGCCCCGTGATGCTCTCGAGCTCCACCCAGGCCGCGCTCGACAATCCCTACGGCGAGAGCAAGCGCGCGGGCGAGGCATTGATGCGCGACTACGGCGCGCGCACCGGCGCGAAGACGCTCATCTACCGCTTCCCGAACGTGTTCGGCAAGTGGTGCCGCCCGAACTACAACAGCGCCGTGGCCACCTTCTGCCACAACCGGGCGAACGATCTGCCGATTCAGGTGAATGACCGGAGCACGCGCCTGACGCTCGTGTATATTGACGACGTGGTGCAGGAGCTGCTCGACGCGCTCGAGGGAAAGGATCACCGCGAGGGCGAGTTCTGCTGCGTGCCCGTGACGCACAGCGCGACGCTCGGCGAGATCGTGGATCTGATCGAGTCCTTCCGCGCGCAGCCGGAGACGCTGCTCATGCCCGAGATTCCGAACGGCAGCTTCGCCAAAAAGCTCTATTCGACCTTCCTCAGCTATCTGCCGAAGGAGAAGGTCGCCTTCCCGCTGAAAATGAACTGTGATGCGCGCGGGAGCTTCACGGAGCTTTTGAAAACCGCGGGCTGCGGGCAGTTTTCCGTGAACGTATCGAAGCCCGGCATCACAAAGGGCCAGCACTGGCACCACACGAAGTGGGAGTTTTTCATCGTCGTGGCGGGTCGGGCGCTCATTCAGGAGCGGAAGATCGGCACGGACGAGATTCTCGAGTTCGAGGTCAGCGGCGAGAAGATCGAGGCCGTGCACATGCTGCCCGGCTATACGCACAACATCATCAACCTCTCCGAGACGGAGAACCTCGTGACGCTCATGTGGGCAAACGAGCAGTTTGACCCCGATCATCCCGACACTTTTTATCAGGAGGTGTGAGCATGGCGAAGCTGAAGCTCATGACCATCATCGGCACGCGGCCGGAGATCATCCGCCTGAGCGAGACGATCAAGGCCTGCGACAAATATTTTGACCAGATCCTCGTGCACACGGGGCAGAACTACGACTACACGCTCAACCAGGTCTTCTTTGAGGATCTCGGTCTGCGCGCGCCGGATCACTATCTGAACGCCGTGGGCGCCGACCTCGGCGAGACCATCGGCAACATCATCGCGGCGAGCTACAAGCTGATGGTTCAGGTGAAGCCCGACGCCGTGCTCGTGCTGGGCGACACGAACTCCTGCCTCTCCGTCATTGCGGCCAAGCGCCTGCACATCCCGATCTTCCACATGGAGGCGGGCAACCGCTGCTTCGACGAGTGCCTGCCGGAGGAGACGAACCGCCGCATCGTGGACGTGACGGCGGACGTGAATCTCTGCTACTCCGAGCACGCGCGCCGGTACTTAAACGCCGCGGGCGTACCCAAGGAGCGCACCTACGTGACGGGCTCTCCCATGGCGGAGGTGCTGCACAAGAACCTTGAAAAGATCGAGGCTTCCGACGTGCACGCGCGGCTTGGCCTCGAGAAGGGCAAGTACATCCTGCTCTCGGCGCACCGGGAGGAGAACATCGACACCGAGGCCAACTTCTTCTCGCTCATGAACGCGGTGAACGCGATGGCCGAGAAGTACGACATGCCGATTCTCTATTCCTGCCATCCCAGAAGCAAAAAGTTCATCGAGGCGCGCGGATTCGAGTTTAACAAGCGCGTCATTCAGCACGAGCCGCTCGGCTTCCACGACTACAACTGCCTGCAGATGAACGCCTTCGCGGTCGTGTCCGATTCCGGCACGCTGCCGGAGGAGTCGAGCTTCTTCCTCTCCGTGGGGCACCCCTTCCCCGCCGTGTGCATCCGCACGAGCACCGAGCGCCCCGAGGCGCTCGACCGCGGCAACTTCATTCTCGCCGGCATCACGTCCGAGCAGGTGCTGCAGGCCGTCGACACCGCCGTGGAGATGAACCGCAACGGAGACCTCGGTCTGCCGGTGCGGGATTACACGGATGAAAATGTTTCGATCAAGGTGGTGAAGCTCATCCAGAGCTACACCGGCATCGTGGATCGCTTTGTTTGGAGAAAACCGATTTGAAACAGACAAAGGTGAAAAAAATCATCGCCGGAAGCGCCGGAATTCTCGCGGCGCTTCTGGTTTTGCTTTTGATCGCGGCGGGTATTTCTGCGATCATCTGCAGTTCCCACATCAAGGTGACGCAGTATGACGTGACGCTGGAGGGGCTCAGCGGCCCCGCGCGCCTCGTCGTTGTCGCCGATCTGCACGGCAAGGTCTATGGCGAGGACAACGCCCCGCTCTATAAGAAGGTCGCGGCGCAGGCGCCGGATCGAATCGTGCTGCTGGGCGATCTCTTCCCCTCCGAATTTACGGAGGCGGACAAGGACTACGTCATTGATCTCACGCGGCGCATGCAGGAGATCGCGCCGGTCTATTTCGCCATGGGCAATCACGAGACGAGCTACACCGCGAAATACGGCGGCGGGTGGATTGAGGAGATCCGTGCGACCGGCGCCCTCGTGTTCGACGAGGAATGGGCGGACCTTGAGCTCGGCGGCAGCACGGTTCGCATCGGCGGCAGCATGGGGCACGGCTATCTGTTCGGGCGGACGCACGATGAATTTGAGGCCTCCTCGGACTTCAAATTGCTGACCGAGATGCAGGACAGCCCCTACCCTGCCATTCTGCTCGCGCACTGGCCGGACACCGTGGCGCTCAGCGACGGGCCGAAGCGCTGGCAGATTGATCTCGTCCTCTGCGGTCACACCCACGGCGGCGTGATCCGCATCCCCGGCGTCGGCGGGCTCTATGTGCCGATGCAGGGCTGGTGGCCCCGGTTTGATTACGGGGAGTATCAGCTCAACGAGGGCATGCGCATGATCATCACCTCCGGTCTCTCCGGACACGACCGGATTCCGCGCATCTTCAATCTGCCGGAGATCGCCGTGATCAACCTGCAGCCCTAACCGCAAAACTGCGCTCCCCCGGACGGTTTGATATGCTCCCTCTATGAGAGACAGTGAAATAATAAAAGCACTGTCATCATGGAGGGAGTATACTTATGTCCAAAAGCAAAAAG
>JBGUHV010000165.1:0-7615 GCA_045112425.1 Oscillospiraceae bacterium | reverse complement strand
TTCAAACGTCCGCTGACCCATCGGCTCGAGCAGCTCGCCGAGCGGGCCGACGTCGAGCGCGGCCTTCGCCCGGTCGCCCACGGCGTCCTTCGCAAGACGCACCGCGGCGGAGACGATCTCCTCCACCGTCTTTCCGGTACGCTTTAGCTTCAGCGCGTTCGCGCCGAAGGTATTCGTGTAGACCACCTGCGCTCCCGCGTCGACGTAGGCGCGGTGCACCGCGGCGATCATTTCGGGCTTTTCCAGATTCAAAAGCTCCGGCACGCCGCCGGGCGGCAGCCCCATCGCCTGCAGCGTGGTGCCCATGCCGCCGTCAAGAATCAGAAACTCATTTGGAAAGACCACAGGTCGTGCCTCCTTTTCGGAATGTGCAGGTCTCGCGGCGCGCGCAATATGCGCAGCCGCGCACGCGCGCCGGCTGCGGCGTGTCGCTCAGGCCGATCACGGCGGATACCGTCTTCATCGGCACCATGAGCAGGCTCTCCGACACTGTCACGCCGAGCCGCCTCTGGGAATCGAGCGCCGCGCAGAGCGCGCTCTGGAGCGCAAGCGGCAGATCCCCGTAGCCGGGGCTGAACCGGTCGGTCAGGTGCTTTTCGGGAAACCGCGCGGCGATGGTCTTCTCCGCCTCATCGCAGCCGGCCTCGGCATAGGCGCTGCCGCAGGCGTCGAGCATGGCGGCCTGCGCCATATCCCGCGCCGAGACCGCGCGCAGACGCGCCTCAAACCCCGCGCCGAGCGTGCAGAGCAGCAGCGCCGCATGGGTGCAGTCTTGAAGCATCGTCCGCGCCATCCCGCCCGGGAGCACGAGCCCCGAGCCCTCGAGCGCCTCGCCCTCCGGCGTGTGGCGCACGGGGAAAACCGCAAAGGTAAACCGCGGCGTCAAGGCTGCCTCCAGACCCGCCGCAACCGGCTCAATCGCCTCCAGAGACGCAGCATCGGGCCGCAAAATGGCCAGATACCGCAGCGCCTCCGCCCGATCCAATCTCATCTGCAGCCCCTCCTTTTTCATACTGAAATCGTATGATCCACAATATATCATTTTTATCCAAAAATGTACAGATGCAATTTGATGGTTCCGGTTCCACCGCAGGGGCAAATATCGTCGCCGCACTCGCGCAATCTGCGATTTTGTCATCCTGAGCGGAGCGCAGCAGCGCGGAGTCGAAGGATCTTGGCAGAGCAGTCAGCTTGAGGCTGGATGCTCTCTTTTGCTGCGCTGCCAAGATCCCTCGACAGGCTCGGGATGACAATCTGGTAAGACAGTGCATATTCGCCGAAATCACTCACGCCTCTCAACCCTGACCTGTGCGGGCGGATGATATCCGCCCTGCGGCGCCTTTTTCAGACCGACACAAAAAACCGCCCTGCCTGAAACGACAGAGCGGTTATCCAGCCTCGCAGAGTTCGTGCGAAGCACGAATGAATTCCAATCCGTTTTTGCCGTGGGTTTGCCGCGGCAAAAACTCCCTGAGGCGAAGCGTCACGCGAGCCCCTCGCGCCGACCAAGGCGGGCAAAGCCCGCCGCGATAAGCGCGAGTCTCAAATAAAAAGGAGCCGCAAAGCGGCCCCTTTTTATTTGATTGCCTTAGGCGTCGAACATAGCCTTCAGCTTCTGCAGGTGCTCGTAACGAGCCTTGGCGTTGGCCTCGCTCTTGGCGAACAGACCCTCGGCGCGCTCCGGGAACTCGCGGGTCAGGCGGCTGTAGCGGGCCTCGTTCATGAGGAACTCGCGGTAGCCTTCCTTCGGCTCCTTGCTGTCGAGAGAGAAGGGCTTCTCGGCGGCAGGATTGAAGCGGAACAGGTTCCAGTAGCCGCAGTCGACGGCCTTCTTCATCTCGCCCTGGCAGTTGGTCATGCCGCCCTTGATGCTGTGCATCTCGCAGGGAGCGTAGGCGATGATGAGAGACGGGCCGGGATAAGCCTCGGCCTCAGCGATGGCCTTGATGGTCTGCGCCGGGTTGGAGCCCATGGCGACCTGGGCGACGTAAACGTAGCCGTAGGTCATGGCGATCTCAGACAGGCTCTTGGCCTTGATCTCCTTGCCGGCAGCCGCGAACTGGGCGACCTGGCCGATGTTGGAGGCCTTGGAGGCCTGTCCGCCGGTGTTGGAGTAAACCTCGGTGTTGAAGACGAAGATGTTCACATCTTCACCGGAAGCGAGGACGTGGTCCACGCCGCCGAAGCCGATGTCGAAGGCCCAGCCGTCGCCGCCGAAGATCCAGCAGCTCTTCTTGTTGAGGTAATCCTTCTGGGCGAGGATCTGCTTGGCGAGCTGGCAGGCGTCGCAGATGCAGGTGTCTTCGCCGTTGGCCTTGGCAGCCTCAGCCGCGGCAGCCGCCTCGGGATTGACGCCCTTGAGATACTCGATGCAGCCGTCGATGCTGCCCATATCCTCTTCCATCTCGGCGATGAGCGCCTTGGTGGCTTCCTGGTTGGCAGCGCCGTCGTTGTAGGTGTCGAGCCACTTCTGCGCGGCTTCCTTGAGCTCGGCGCAGCAGGAGGGCGCGGCCATCATGGCCTCAACCTTGGCCTTCAGATCGTCGCGGATCTTCTTCTGGCCGAGGTACATGCCGAGGCCGTGCTCCGCGTTATCCTCGAACAGGGAGTTGGCCCAGGCAGGACCCTTGCCTTCCTTGTTGACGGTGTAGGGGCTGGTGGCAGCCGGACCGCCCCAGATGGAGGAGCAGCCGGTGGCGTTGGAGATCATCATGTGATCGCCGAACAGCTGGGTCACGAGGCGGGCATAGCTCGTCTCGGCGCAGCCGGCGCAGGAGCCGGAGAACTCGAGCATGGGCTGCTTGAACTGGCTGCCCTTGACGGTGTTGTCCTGGAGCTCCTTCTTCTCGGCCACGTTCGCGACCATGTAGTCGAAGACTTCCTGCTGCGGCTTCTGGCTCTCCAGCGGCTGCATGCTCAGCGCCTTGGCCGGGCAGATGCCCACGCACACGCCGCAGCCCATGCAGTCCATGGGGGAGATGCTCATGGCGAACTTGTAAACGCCCTTGCCGGCGCCGACCTTGAACTCGGCGCACTTGGTCTGCGCGGGAGCCGCGGCAGCCTCATCGGCGCTGAGCGCGAACGGACGAATCGTGGCGTGCGGGCAGACGTAAGCGCACTGGTTGCACTGGATGCACTTGGTCTCATCCCAGGCGGGAACGGAGACGGCAACGCCGCGCTTCTCGTAGGCGGCAGCGCCGAGCTCGAAGGTGCCGTCCGCGTGGTTCACGAAGGCGGAAACAGGCAGGCTGTCGCCGTCCATCTTGCCCACGGGGTTCAGGATCTCCTGCACCATCTTCACGGTGGCGGGGCGGCCGGCGGGAGCGGCAGCGGGAGCCGGATCCTCGGCGTTGGCCCAGTCGGCGGGCACGTCAACCTTGACGTACGCGGTGGCGCCGAGCTCGATGGCCTTGTGGTTCATGTCGACGACGTCCTGGCCCTTCTTCAGGTAGGAGTGGGTCGCGGCGTCCTTCATGTACTGGATGGCCTCAGCCTCGGGCATGACCTTCGCGAGGGAGAAGAAGGCGGACTGGAGAATGGTGTTGTTGCGCTTGCCCATGCCGATCTCGATGGCGAGGTCGATGGCGTTGATGATGTAGAGCTGGATGTTGTTTCTGGCGATGTAGCGCTTGGAGGCAGCGTCGATGTGCTGCGCGAGCTCCTCGGCGCTCCACTGGCAGTTGATCATGTAGACGCCGCCGGGCTTGACGTCCTGCACCATCTTGTAGCCCTTGGTCACATAGGACGGGTTGTGGCACGCCACGAAGTCGGCCTTGTTGATGTAGTAGGGGCTCTTGATCGGGTTGTCGCCGAAGCGCAGGTGGCTGATGGTCACGCCGCCGGTCTTCTTCGAGTCATACTGGAAGTAGGCCTGGACGTACTTGTCGGTGTGGTCGCCGATGATCTTGATGGAGTTCTTGTTCGCGCCGACGGTGCCGTCGCCGCCGAGACCCCAGAACTTGCAGGAGATGGTGCCCGCAGCGGAGGTGTCGGGGGCGTCATGCTCCTCGAGGGAGAGGTTCGTCACGTCGTCGACGATGCCGATGGTGAACTGACGCTTCGGCGCGTCCTTCTTCAGCTCCTCATAGACGGCGAAGACGGAGGCGGGAGGCGTGTCCTTGGAGCCGAGGCCGTAGCGGCCGCCGATGATGCAGGCTTCGCGGCCGGCGTTGGCCAGCGCGGTCACCACGTCGAGGTAGAGCGGCTCGCCCTGCGCGCCGGGCTCCTTGGTGCGGTCGAGCACCGCAATCTTCTTGCAGGTCGCGGGGATGGCTTCGATGAGCTTGTCCGCGCGGAACGGACGGTACAGGCGAACCTTCACGAGGCCGACCTTCTCGCCCTGGGCGTTGAGGTAGTCGATGACTTCCTCGGCCACGTCGCAGATCGAGCCCATGGCCACGATCACGCGGTCGGCGTCGGGAGCGCCGTAGTAGTTGAAGAGCTTGTAGTCGGTGCCGAGCTTGGCGTTGATCTTGCCCATGTACTCCTCGACGATCTCGGGAACCGCCTCATAGTAGCTGTTGGAGGCCTCGCGGTTCTGGAAGAAGATATCGCCGTTCTCATGGCTGCCGCGCATCGTCGGATGCTCGGAGGACAGCGCGCGCTCGCGGAACGCCTTCACGGCGTCCATGTCGCACATCTCGGCCAGATCGTCATAATCCCAGACTTCGATCTTCTGGATCTCGTGGCTGGTGCGGAAGCCGTCGAAGAAGTTCAGGAAGGGAACGCGGCCCTTGATGGCGGCCAGATGCGCCACGGGGGAGAGGTCCATGACTTCCTGCACGTTGCCTTCTGCCAGCATCGCAAAGCCGGTCTGACGACATGCCATAACGTCGGAGTGGTCACCGAAGATGGACAGGGTGTGGCTTGCCAGCGCACGGGCGGTCACGTGGAACACGCCGGGGAGCAGCTCGCCCGCGATCTTGTACATGTTCGGAACCATCAGCAGCAGGCCCTGAGAGGCCGTGTAGGTGGTGGTCAGAGCGCCGGCGTTCACAGAGCCGTGCACAGCACCGGCGGCACCGGACTCCGCCTGCATCTCCTGCACCTTCACCGTGGAGCCGAAAATGTTCTTCCGACCCTGCGCAGACCACTGATCGACAAAGTCAGCCATGGGGCTGGACGGAGTGATCGGGTAGATGGCTGCGACCTCGGTAAACGCATAGGACACATGCGCGGCGGCGTTGTTGCCGTCCATTGTCTTGAGTTTTCTGGCCATAGTTTCATCTCCTGTAAAAAATGATTTGTACGATTTGGAGCGCCCATAAACGCTCACTTTAAATATATCACAAACATTTGTTCCCGTAAAGTTCAAAACCGACAATTTTCATGCAAAATTGAAAAGAATCGGATCGGTTTTTTCAATGTTCGCCGGAAAGATTCGCCTTTTGGGAGAGAAATGCGGATTTGATCTGATTTCCCTGCCATCTTTCCCAAAAAAACACGCAAAAACCTGTTGACATTCCACGGCAAGTTTGGTAATATAATCGGGCGCTCCAAAGACAGCAGGTGGCGTTTCGCCGTAATTCCTGCCGAGGATGCATCAAGCAATTTGATGATCTTTTCGCTCCGGAGCAGTCTGCCCCGGAGTTTTTTTGAGCGTGTGATCCTATTTATCGGAGGTGAAACACCAAAATGCCGAACGCAAAAGTCCTGAGCGAGAAACAGGCCATCGTCGCCGAACTCGTGGAGCGTCTGAAGGGCGCTTCCGCCGGCGTCTTCGTGGACTATAAGGGAATCACCGTCTCTGAGGATACGGCTCTGCGTTCCGAGCTGCGCCAGAACGACGTTCTTTACACCGTCGTGAAGAACACCCTCGTTCGCCGCGCTCTGGACGACTGCGGCCTCTCCGAGCTGGACGGTATCCTCAACGGTACCACGTCTCTGGCCACCAGCGCAGAGGACCCCATCGTCCCCATCCGTCTGATCCATGACGCCGCCGAGAAGATGAAGGATAAGTTCACCATCAAGGGCGCGTTCCTGGAGGGCAAGATCCTGTCCGAGGCCGAGATCGCCGAGATCTCCGCTCTGCAGAACAAGGACGCTCTGTACTCCAAGGTACTGGGCACCATGCTGGCTCCCATCACCGGCCTCGCCGTTGTCCTGGGCCAGATCGTCGAGCAGAAGGGCGGCTCTCTCGAGAGCGCCGAGCCCGCTGCGGAAGAAGCCGCTGCTGAATAAGGCAGCACCATTTATTCATTAAATATTATAGGAGGATTACTCTCATGGCTAGTGAAAAAGTCAATGCTCTGATTGAAGAGATCAAGGCTATGTCCGTTCTGGAGCTCTCCGAGCTCGTGCACGAAATCGAAGATGTGTTCGGCGTTTCCGCCGCTGCTGCTGTTGCCGCCGCTCCGGCTGCCGGCGCCGCTGCTGCCGCTGTCGAAGAGAAGACCGAGTTTGATGTTGTCATGACCAGCTTCGGCGACAAGAAGATCAACGTCATCAAGGAAGTCCGCGGCATCACCGGTCTGGGCCTGGCTGAGGCCAAGGCGAAGGTCGAGGGCATCCCCGCCGTCATCAAGGAGCAGGTCTCCAAGGATGAGGCTGAGGAGATCAAGGCCAAGCTGGAAGCTGCCGGCGCCACCGTCGAGCTCAAGTAAGCTGTTCCCAATCGAATCCCGCTGCCGTCCTGTACGTTTTCGTGCAGAACGGCAGTTTTTTTCTCTTTAAAAATAATTTGTCAAAATAACCGGCTTGTTTATATTTAAACGAGTAAAAAACGGGCGAAAAAGCGCAAAAACGCATTGACAAAATATAGAAAAGGCTTTATGATGCTGTAACAGATATTCCGAAATCAACCAGATTGTATTGTATGCAGGGAGGACGCATCATGAAACAGAATCGAACGAGAACTGCCATTGCGGACGCCTTCACCCGCCTGCTGGCGGAGCATACGATTGATCGGATTACGGTGCGCATGATCACGGACGAGGTCGGCTGCAGCCGCAAGACGTTTTATTATTACTTCACCGACATCTATGATCTCACGCGCTATGTCTGCGACCAGCGCGTCAGCGCGTTTCTCGCCTCCAATACGGACGTTTCCGGCGCGCGCGAGGGCGTGCAGGCGTTCATGCAGTATCTGAACGCGGAGCGCAGCGTCGTGCTCAACATGTTCCACGGCTACGGCAAGGAGGCGCTTGAGCGCTTCACCTGGCAGACCATCGACGGCTATACCCGCCGCATGATCTCCGCCCGGCCGGATACGGAGGGTATGGCGCCGGAGGATCTGGAGACGGTCATTCATATGTATACCTACATGCTCTTCGGCATGATGGTCGACTGGGTCGGCAACGAGATGAATGCCGACTGCACTCAGACGCTCGATCTCGCCATCCGCGCCCTCCCGCGCATCATCGAGGGCCTCAAAAAGTAAAGAACCATCCGCACCCCGGGCAGCCAAAGCCCGGGGTGCTGTTTTCCTCAAATAGTTAACCATAATACATTTATCGTAAAATAAAATACTGTAGGGGTCGGCGTCCTCGACGACCCGTGCAGCATGGTCTTCAAAGGGCGCCAATCCCCAGCGAATCCGCACCATCCTCATGTTCTGTCATCCTGAGCGGAGCGAAGCGGAGTCGAAGGATCCTGGCTCCGTTGTAATCAAGAGCCG
>JBGUHV010000164.1:0-13080 GCA_045112425.1 Oscillospiraceae bacterium | reverse complement strand
GATTCGAACCCTAGAGGCCTTTCGGCCTACAGCATTTCGAGTGCTGCACCTTCGACCACTCGGACAACTCTCCATGTATTCAAATGTAAAACGAAACGGTCAAAATTTCAAGCGTTTTTTGCTTGGAAATACACTCGGCAAGAAAAACAGGCAAGAACGAAACAATCAGCCAAATCCAAACGACCCGCAAACCATTGAAAAACAACAGTTTTTCCCGGACGTTCCGATCAAATCCCTTCGTGCTTTCGAGTCAGGCCCGTTATGACCACTTCGATACACCTCCATATGACGCTGCGCACGTGTTTGTCAGACAGTATCTGTGATTATACCGAATGCGGCGCAAAAAATCAAGGGGGCGCGGAAACTTTTGCGCGCGGGGGGTGGACGATTGGGGCGAAAGCGTGTACAATGGCGGGTGCGGTTTTGCTGAGGGAGACCCCCTCAGTCACGGCTTGCGCCGTGCCAGCTCCCCCGGAGGGGGAGCCAAGTGTGCGCACCGGTGCGCAATGACACATATAAGTAGAAGGAGCGTTCTTCCCGATGCATGAGATCAAGGAGGAGCTGCAGGAGCTCTCGGGAGAATTGAAAAAGGACGTGCGCTCGGCGGAGGAGTTTGCGCTGACGTTTCTCAAATGGCTGATCGTGGCGGGCGTGACCGGCGCGGTCGGCGGGGCGGTCGGCACGCTGTTTCACACGAGCGTGGAGTGGGCGGCGCAGCTGCGCGGGCTCTATCCGTGGCTGCTGTGGCTGCTTCCGGTCGGCGGTCTCGTGATCGCCGCGTTCTACAAGCTCTGCCGCATGGAAAACGAGAACACGAACGCGATCATCGACTCGATCCACTTCGGCGACGACGTGCCGCTGCTGCTGGTGCCTTGTATCTATCTCGCGACGGTGATCACGCACCTCGTCGGCGGCAGCGCGGGCCGTGAGGGCGCGGCGCTGCAGATCGGCGGCAGCCTCGGCTGCCAGATCGGCCAGCTGTTTCACCTCGACGAAAAGGACATGCGCATGGCTACCCTCTGCGGCATGAGCGCGGTGTTCTCGGCGCTCTTCGGCACGCCGCTGACGGCGACGGTGTTCGCGCTGGAGGTCATCAGCGTGGGCGTGTTCTACTATTCGGCGCTCGTGCCGTGCATCGTCTCGGCGCTGATCGCCTATGGCGTCTCGGCCATGTGCGGCATTGCGCCGACGCGGTTTTTCCTGCCGGTGGAGCCGGTGGAGGCGCTGCTGCTCGTGAAGGCGGCGGGAATTGCCATCGCAGCCTCGGTGATGAGCATTCTCTTCTGCCTCACAATGCACGGCACGGAGCACCTGCTCGTGAAACGCATTCCGAACGGATATCTCCGCATCGCCCTCGGCGGCTGCGCGCTCATTGCGCTCACGCTCCTCGCCGGCACGGGAGACTACAACGGTGCGGGCATGGGCGTCATTACCCGCGCGATTGAGCACGGCACGGCGCACCCGCTCGCCTTCCTCTTAAAGCTCGCCTTCACGGCGATCACCATCGGTTCGGGCTTCAAGGGCGGCGAGGTCATTCCCACGTTTTTCATCGGCGCCACGCTCGGCGCGGTGCTCGGGCCGCTGATCGGCATGCCGGCGGGCTTTGCCGCGGCGCTCGGGCTGGTGTGCCTGTTCTGCGGCGCGGTGAACTGCCCGATTGCCTCGATTGTGCTGAGCGTGGAGCTCTTCGGCGGCGGCAACCTGATCTACTTCGCCCTTGGCTGCGGCATCGCCTATATGCTCTCGGGCTACTTCGGGCTCTACAGCAGCCAGAAGATCCTCTACTCCAAGCTCCGCGCGGAGTTTATTAACATTCATGCAAAATAAGCCAAACCGCCTGTTGTCTGCGCAACAGGCGGTTTGCTTTGTTCAATCTATCAAAATTATTCATGGTTACGTTTACTGTTTTTAATCATTCCTACGAAAATGAATAAAATGTGAACAAACCGTTGAAAACGCAGGAAAAAAGCGGTAAACTGACCACATCCTGAATTGTTTAGCACGTTGCAGTACAGAAGAGGGATATCCGCGTGCAGGCGACTCAGCAGAATGGAGGTTTTATCATGGATCAAGTTCCCAGCAGTACCAACCAGCGCGGCTCGTTCGGCTCGAACATCGGGTTCCTGCTCTCCGCCATCGGTTCTGCGGTCGGCCTCGGCAACATCTGGGGCTTCCCGTACAAGATGGGCAAGTGCGGCGGCTTTACGTTCCTGCTGATTTATCTGGCTCTGGCCGTGTTCGTCGGCTTCGCCATCATGATGGGCGAGCTCGCCCTCGGCCGCAAGACCGGTCTGGGCCCGGTCAACGCCTATAAGGCCATCTCCAAGAAGTTCAAGTGGATCGGCTGGCTTGCCGTGGCAGGCGGCTTCTTCGTGCTGACCTTCTACATGGTTCTCGGCGGCTACTGCATCTACTACGTCATCATCAACCTGATCGGCATCTTCGGCGGCATGCCTGACAGCTCCAGCTTCGGCGCGATGATCACGAATCGCTGGCTGAGCATCGGCATCACGCTTCTGTTCTTCGTGATCTGCTGGGCGATCAACCGCGGCGGCGTTGCCGGCGGCATTGAGAAGTTCAACAAGATCGGCATGCCGGCGCTGTTCGTGATGCTCGTGATCATCATCATCAAGTCACTCACGATGCCGCACGCGGCCGAAGGTCTGAAGTTCATGTTCGTGCCCGGCTATGCCACGAAGGCGACCGAGTTCGGCCAGTTCGTCGAGTCCACGCCCGGCGTGCTGTCCATCCTCGCCACCGCCGGCGGCCAGATGTTCTTCTCCCTCTCGCTCGGCATGAGCGCGATGATCACCTACGGCTCCTATCTGAGCAAGAAGGAGAATCTTCCGAAGAACTCCGTCATCATCGTCTTTGCCGATACTCTGATTGCCATCCTCGCCGGCGTCGCCGTCATCCCGGCGGCCGTGGCCAACGGCATTGCGCAGGGTCTGTCCGTGAGCGAGATCAAGCTCAACGGCCCCGGTCTGCTCTTCTCCACGCTGCAGGACGTGTTCCACAACATGGGCGCCCTCGGCGGTGTGTTCGGCGTGATCTTCTATGTGCTCGTGCTGATCGCGGCGATCTCCTCGGCGATCTCCGTCATTGGAGGCGTCGCCGTCACGTTCATCGACCGCGCCAGCGCCAAGGGCAAGGAGCCCAGCCGCACCCGCGCGATCACCCTCACCTGCGTGGTGCTGTTCGCGTTCAGCTTCCTCGTGGCCGTCGACGGTCTCGGCAGCAACAACATCGCCCCCTGGCAGATGCTGGGCATGAGCGAGGACGCCATCCGCAACTGGAACGACTGCTGGCTCGACTTCTTCGACCTCATCGCAGAGGGCATCCTGATGCCGCTCGGCGCGATGCTCATGGCCTGCATGATCGGCTGGGAGCTCAAGCCCGCCTCCTTTGAGGATGAGATCAAGTCCGGCTCCAACGGCGGCGCGATGGGCTTCTGGAGCTTCTGCATCAAGTTCATCTGCCCGGTGGTCATGTTCTTCATCGTGCTGGTGCAGGTCAGCGACTTCTTCGGCCTCGGCTGGTTCTAAAAAAAGACTGCATTTTTCCAAAATGCATCCCTCTATTTCCAATCCCAAACCGCACGAAGGTGCTGCCTCAATGAGGCAGCACCTTTGTTGTCTCAAAAGAGAGACCGCCGTATAGCGGTCTCTCTTTTGATGATTACTCGCGCTCCATCGCCCTTCGGTTGGTCGGCGCGAGGGTGCGGCATCAGCCGCACCTTAGGGAGTTTTTCCACCGCACATGTCGCTGGAAAAACGGATTTGAATTCATTTGCCCTGTCGGGCAAACTCTGCGAGGCTTTGTTTACCTTAATTTCTCGAAAAACCTTTTCAGGATCGCGGCGCATTCCTCCGCGAGCACGCCGCCGTAGAGCCTGGGGTGGTGGCCGTAGCGCTCCTCGAAGAGGTTGATGACGCTGCCGCAGGAGCCGAAGTTCGGCTCCTTTGCGCCGTAGACGACGGTGCCGATGCGGGCGTTGATGATCGCCCCGGCGCACATGGGGCAGGGCTCAAGCGTGACATAGAGCGTGCAGTCCTCGAGATGCCAGGTGCCGAGGGCTTTGCAGGCCTCGCCGATGGCCTCGATCTCGGCGTGCGCGTCGGCACGGTGGGTCTCCTCGCGGCGGTTGCGCCCGGCGCCGATGATCCGCCCCTCCCCGTCCGCAATGACGCAGCCGACCGGCACCTCACAGGCTGCAAACGCCGCCTCGGCCTGCTGCAGCGCGAGGTGCATTCCGTCTTCCCGCGTCATGCCTCGCCCTCCAGCGCCTCGTCGAGCGCGGCCCGGAGACTCGCCTTAATCTCCTCATACCCCTGAGAGGGATCGGCCTCATAGAGCTTGCGCGCGCCCTGATAGACGCTCGGCACATACCAGTAGTCATACTGCGCAGCGAGGGCGCGCTCCCGGTTTTCCTCGATCCACGTCACGTCGACGGCGGCATAGGCGGGGTTTTCGGCGCAGAGCGCCTCCATCGCCTTTTTTGCGTGGCGGCAATAGGGGCACCAGGTCTGATAAAAGATGGTGACAGCGGCCATAGCGCAGCTCCTTTCGTTTTTTCACAAGTATACCCGAAATTGCCCGCCGCGGCAACCGGTCTTTTCTTCCTGCGCCGTTTGTGGTAGAATGCGTATTTGAGGTGATCTCAGATGAGAATTCTCGTGGTGGAGGATGAGCGGGATCTCAACCGCATCCTCACCAAAACGCTCACCGCCGAGGGCTGCAGCGTGGACGCCTGCTTCGACGGGCTGGAGGCGCTGGACTATCTCTCCGGCGCGAGCTATGACGTGATCGTGCTCGACCGGATGATGCCGCGGATGGACGGCATGGAGCTGCTGAGTCGTCTGCGCGGGCAGGGCGACGAGACGCCCGTGATTTTCCTGACGGCGAAGGACGCCGTTTCCGAGCGCGTGCGCGGGCTGGACGCCGGGGCGGACGACTATCTCGTGAAGCCCTTCAGCTTTGACGAGCTCATGGCGCGCATCCGCGTCGTGACGCGCAAGCACTCCGGCAGCACGACAAATCTCTTCACCGTGGGCGATCTCACGGTGGACACCGGCGCGCACACCGTGCGCCGCGGGGAGAAAAACATCAACCTCTCGACGAAGGAGTTCGCCCTGCTGGAATACATGATCCGCAACAAGGGCGTCGTCCTCTCGCGCGAGAGCATTGAAAACAATCTCTGGAACTACGACTATTCCGGCGGCTCGAACGTGGTGGACGTGTACATCAGCTATCTCCGCCGCAAAATTGACAGCGGCTGGCCGCAAAAGCTCATCCACACCGTCTGGGGCGTGGGCTGGGTGCTGAGGGAGGAAGAATAAGGCTTGTCGATCAAAAGCAGAATCACGCTGTTCTTCGCGCTCATCATGCTCGTGATCGAGGCGCTGGTGCTCACGTTCATCATGGTCATCAACGGAAACGTGGTGACGAACAATCCGGAGCGGCGGCTCGTGCAGGTGATGGAGGCAAACTTAAACCGCGTGACCTTCACCGATCAGGAATTTCAATTTGACCGGGTCAAATACTACACCAAGGGCGTCTACTCCGCGCTCTATGACGAGGAGCAGAACGCCGTGCGCGGGGCGCTGCCGGCGGAGTTTACCGCCGACGAGCCGCTCAAGGATCACTCGCTCCGGCTGGTAAAATGCGGCGAACAGGAATTTTACGTCTATGACACGCATCTGGACATGTTCGTCGGCGGGGTGTGGCTGCGCGGCGTGATCGACGCCGAGCCCACGGGCGGCAGCTTCATGACGGCGATCATCGCGGTCGCGTGGTCGGTGCTGCCGGTGCTGCTCATTCTCTCGATTCTCGGCGGCTACCTGATCGCCGGGCAGGCGCTCAAGCCCATCAAGGCCGTGACGGAGGCGGCGAACGCCATCTCCGACGGGCAGGATCTCAAGGCGCGCATCGGCGCGACGGGCGGTAAGGACGAGGTGAGCCAGCTCGCGGCGAGCTTTGACAACATGTTCGACCGACTCGAGGCCTCCTTTGAGGCCGAGCAGCAGTTTACCTCCGACGCCTCGCACGAGCTGCGAACGCCGACGACCGTGATTCTCGCCGAGTGCAGCTACGCACAGAAAAACGCGAAGACCCCGGAGGACTATCAGGCCTCGCTCGACGTGATCCAGCGGCAGGCCGAAAAGATGAGCACGCTGGTGAAAAGCCTGCTTGAGATCACGCGGCTCGATCAGGGCACGCAGAAGGTGAATCTCGAATACGCCGATCTGAGCGATCTCGTGCATGTGGTCTGCGAGGAGCAGGCCATCGTGGCACGAAACGGCATTCGCCTGCAGACGGACATTCAGCCCGAGCTCTACGCGGAGATCGACGTGTTTCTCATCAGCCGCATGCTCCAGAATCTCATTGACAACGCATACAAATTCGGAAAGGAAAACGGTTACATCCGCGTGACGCTCCACCGCGCCGGCACCGGCGCGCGCCTGACCGTGGAGGACAACGGCATCGGCATCCCGGAGGCCGACCGAAGCCGGATCTTCCAGCGGTTTTATCAGGCCGAGGACAGCCGCCGCTCGCAGAGCGGCATGGGTCTGGGCCTGAGCATGGTGCGCCAGATCGTGCTGCTGCACGGCGGCTCCATCACCGTGGACAGCGCAGAGGGCAGGGGCACGACCTTTACCGTGATCCTCCCCGAACATCCAGGAAAGGAAGAAACGAAATGAAAAAAACCGTACTCCGCAATTACGCCCGTCTGATCGCCGTCGAGGGCGGCCGCATCCAGAAGGGCCAGAACGTGATCATCGTGGCCGAAATCGACCAGGGCGACTTCGTGACGATGCTCGTGGACGAGTGCTATAAGGCCGGCGCCCGCGAGGTGCGCGTGGAATGGATGCACCAGTCTCTCGAAAAGCTCCACGTCCGCCATCAGAGCGTGAAGACGCTCGGCACGGTGGAAGCATGGGAGGAGGAGAAGCTGCGCTGGCAGGTGGAAAATCTGCCCGTGCGCATCTATCTCGACAGCGAGGATCCCGACGGGCTCAAGGGCATGAATCAGGCCAAGGCGGCCAAGGGCCGTCAGGCGCGCTACAAGATCGTGAAGCCCTACCGCGACCAGATGGAGGGCCGCTATCAGTGGTGCATCGCCGCCGTGCCCGGCGCCGCGTGGGCAAAGAAGGTCTTCCCTCACCTCTCCAAGCATCAGGCCATCGAGGCGCTGTGGGAGGCGATTCTCTCCACCTGCCGCGCCAGCGAGGGCATGGACGCCGTGGCCGCGTGGGATGCGCACAACCGCGAGCTCAAGGCCCGCTGCGCCTATCTCAACAGCCTCGGCATCGAATCGCTCGAGTACCATGCCTCGAACGGCACGGACTTCACCGTGGGCATGATTGACGAGGCGCGCTTCTGCGGCGGCGCGGAGGACACCATCGGCGGCGTGACCTTCAACCCCAACATGCCGACCGAGGAGTGCTTTATCAGCCCGAAGCGCGGCGTGGCCGAGGGCATCGTCTACTCCTCCAAGCCGCTGAGCTGGCAGGGCGAGCTGATCGAGAACTTCTCCGTCCGCTTCCACGAGGGCAAGGCCGTGGAGGTCAAGGCCGAGAAGGGTCAGGCGCTGCTGGAGAAGATGATCTCGATGGACGAGGGCGCGAGCTACCTCGGCGAGTGCGCGCTCGTGCCGTGGAGCAGCCCGATCAACCAGACCGGTCTGCTGTTTTACAACACGCTCTTCGACGAGAACGCCTGCTGCCATCTGGCGCTGGGCATGGGCTTCATCGACACGATTGATGGCTATGCCGACCGCTCGCTCGAGGAGATGCGCGCCATGGGCGTGAACGACTCGATGATCCACGTCGATTTCATGATCGGCACGGAGGATCTCACTGTCACGGCGCACTGCCGCGACGGGAAGACCGTCAAGGTTTTTGAGAACGGCACATGGGCCTTTGAAGTGTAAAACAAGCACGACAGTGGTGCGTTTTCGCTCGAAAACGCACCACTTTTTGTCGAAAGTGGGGAATGAATGTCGACGCGGTTGCGCTCCGGCACAAGATATGGTATAATAGATTAGTTATCGATCCATGGATTTCACAGAAAGGACCGAAAAACCATGATGAAACGATTGCCTGCGCTGCTTCTGGCGCTGGTGCTGCTCGTCTCGCTCGCCGCCTGCGGCGCGAAGCCGGAGGAGGCGGCGCCGACGCCGGAGCTCTCGCCGGAGCCGGAGGAAGTGATCTGGCCGACGACCTACTGTCTCGGCAAGGCGCCGACCTCCCTCGACCCGGCGCAATACGTCTCCACGGACGACGCGACCTACCTCGTGAACCTCTATTCCGGGCTGGTGGCCTACCGCCGCGCCGGATCGGACACCGTGGAGCTCGCGGCGGATCTGTGCGAAACGCTGCCCGCGCCGACCGTGAACGAGGAGGGCAAGCCGGTTTATACCTTCCGGCTGCGGGAGAACCTCAAGTGGTCGGACGGAAGCGAGCTCACCGCGGAGGACTTCGTGTATGCCTGGCGCCGCGTGGTGCAGATGGAGAACGCCGACGAGCGCTATCTCTTCGACTGCTTCGACGGGTATGAGAAGGGCGAGCTGAACGTGACCGCCTCCGAGGACGGCAGAACGCTGACCGTGGTGCTCGCCTTCAGCGAGCCGAACTTCTTAAAGCTGCTGGCGAACCCCGTCTTCTTCCCCGTGCAGAAGAAGGCCGTGGACTCGGGCGACGGCTGGTCGCTCGCGCCGGATCGTCTCTCCGTGAGCGGGCCGTTCCGCGTGGCGAGCTTTGCGCCGACCGGCATGGTGCTCCAGAAAAACGAGCGCTACTGGAACGCCGCGGGCGTGACGGCGGACGTGCTGCGCTTTGACTTCACGGACGATCCCGCCGAGGCGGCGGAGGGCTGGCTCTCCGGGCGGTACGCCATGGTGGACACGCTCCCCTCCGACCAGCTGCAGGCGCTGCGGGAGACCTATCAGAACGACTATCACACGGTCAGCCGCGTCGGCGTCTACAGTCTCTGCTTCAACCTCAACGACCCGGCGCTCAAGGAATTCTCCGAGGCGGAGCGCGTGCAGCTGCGGCAGGCGCTGAGCCTGCTGATCGACCGCGAATACATCTGCGAGGCCATCGCGAAATCCGGCCAGATCCCTGCCGCGGCCTATGTGCCGGAGGGGATCACGGACGCGGACGGCTCGCTCTTTACGGCGCACAACGGCCCCGACGGCAAGGGCGGCGGCTATTACAGCGCGGCGCCGGACGATTACGCCGAAAACTGCAAGCAGGCGCTGAAGCTCCTGCGCGCCGTGGCGGATTCCAGCGGGAAATTCACCGTCTCGAAGGCCGACCGCTGCGTCGGCTTCCCGGAGCTGAAGGTGCTCACGAGCGACTCCTACGGCCATGTGGACATCGCCAACTACCTGAGCGACCTCTATGCCGACTACGGCATCAAGCTCACGATCTCCGCGCCGGATCTGAACACCTTCCTCGCCGAGCGCGAGAAGGGCGAATATTCCATCACGCGCAGCAGCTGGACGGCAGACTATGACGATCCGACGCTGTTTCTGAATCTCTGGAGCACGAGCGGCAACCACATTGGCCTCGGCTGGGGCGTGCACGCGAACTACCGCGGCTACAGCGCCACAATCGCGGGCGAGGTGCGCAAGGACTTGAGCTGGATGGAATCCTACGACGGACTGCTCTATTCCATCATGAGCTCCAATGATCCCATCGAGCGCTACCGCCTGATGCACGAGGCGGAGACGCTGCTGATGAGCACCTGGGCGGTCTGCCCGCTGTATCTCTACACGGACGTCTACCTCGCCACCGGCGAGCTCGACGGCATGTACGTCAGCCCCATGGGCGCGAAGTACCTGATCAACGTCACGACCCACGATGAGATGGGGAACTGAAGGAAAAAGAGACCGGCTGAGCCGGTCTCTTTTGTTCCTCACAAGATTAACGTAATATTATTATGGTAAATTGATACGGCCAATATTGTATTAAGAAGCGGCAAATATCCGACAGAAGGGGCCCCTGCGGCGAGTGCGGCGCGGATTCGCCGGGGATTGACAAACAAATTCGCTGCCAATCTGCATGGGTCGTCGAGGACGCCGACCCCTACGAGACAAAAGGAAAACCCGGTGCGAATTCGCCGGGGATCGGCATGAAATCGACCCTCCTCTGCGCGGGCGGATGATATCCGCCCCTGCGTCACATCGTCTCGCAGAGTTTGCAAAGCAAAAGAAATCCAATTCGTTTTTGCCGTGGGTTTGCCGCGGCAAAAACTCTTTCGGGCGCGCGCGACGCGCGCCCCTCGCTTCGACCAAACCGGGCAAAGCCCGGTGCGATAAAAGCGAGTATTCAAAATGGAGCCAGCAATACAGGCTCCATTTTGCCCTAAAAAAAGGCGGGCCGTTTTTACAAGGCCCGCCAGTACAGGGTTTCGGCATCGGATGGACGCCAAGGGATAAAGATATGAGCCGTGCCCTCCGGATCAGAGGACCCATTGGATAAGCTGCGCTCACAGCATAGCACAGTCGGCGCGTCGAAGAAGGTCGAGCGCCGTCACATGCTCAAAAAAATTTTTATCGCGCGTATGATTGCAGAAGCTTTCGGACACAATAGGCTTATCGTGCGCGAACGGTGGTTCGCGGAAAAAGGAGTGGTAAGCATGTTGGTTCTTGATCGCATCGCGCTGATTCTGACGATCATCGGCGGGCTGAACTGGGGCAGCATCGGGCTGTTTCGGTTCGATCTGGTGGCGGCGCTGTTCGGCGGGCAGACGGCCACGCTCAGCCGCGTGGTGTACACGCTCGTGGGCATTGCCGCCGTCTGGTGCATTTCCCTGCTGTTTCGGGATCACCGGGCGGAATAACTGTCAAGGAGCCGCGAACTCTGCGAGGCTTATGAAACAAGATAAAGCGCGTGCTTTCCGGCACGCGCTTTATTCTTTGACGGGAAGGATGCACTCCGCTGTGAACACGCCGTCGTTTTCGCCGGCGGTGAATCTGCCGCCGAGCAGGTTCAGAATCGCGCTGCAGGTGCGCAGGCCGACGTGGTTGCTCTCCACGGCGCCGGGCCGCACGGCGGCGACACGGTTCTGAAAGCGGACGTGCAGCGTTTTCCCCTCCGCCTGCGCGAGAATCCGCGCGGGCGAGGACGGGTCTGCGTATTTGACGATGTTGCTCTCCAGATTGTCCACCACGCGCTTTAGGAGATTCACGTCCGTGCGCAGGGTGCACGTCTGCTCCAGCGCGGTCGATTCCACCTGAAAGCCCCGCGAGAGCAGATCCTCGCAGCATTCGCCCAGCAGCTGGAACAGCAGCTCCTGCGCATCGTAATCCTCGAGCTCCGCCATCTGCGCCTCCTTGCCGTAGACCAGGAAGTAGCGGAACATCTCGCCCGTGAGATCGCGGATGCGGTAGCTCTTTTCCAGACAGGCGCGGACATAATCCCGATCCGTCTCGGGCAGCGCGTCCAGATCCATCTCCAGCAGCTCGAGATAGCCGATGAGCGCGGTGAGCGGATTTCGGATATCGTGGCTGAGGGCGGTGATGAGCTCGCTGTTGGCCTGCAGGGCGCTCTGCTCGCTGCGGGTGCGCTGGATGATGGTACTGCGCATCTGCTCCACGTCCTGCGCGAGCGAGCTGATCTCATCGCCATAGACCGGCACGATCTCATGCTCAATCTCGCCGTGCGAGACGGCGTTGACCTCGCCAGAGAGGACGCGGATGCGGTTTGTGAGCCAGCGCGAGTGCGTGAGCAGAATGGCCATGAACACGAGAAAGCCCGCCGCGAGCGCCACATACGCCCCGACCTGATAGAGCCGCATCTCGCTCGTCTCCGAGACGGCGACGGTGAACTCCCCGTCGGCAAACCGGGTCTGATAGAAATCGAAGTCCTGCTGGCTGAGATCCCACGGGAGATCCGAGGCGTCCTGCAGATCCTGCGTGCCCCACGGGTCGACCTCATAGGGGTTGCCCGGAAGGAAGACGACGAGCGTGACAAACTCGCGCTTGACCACCCACTTCTGCAGCTCCACGGAGTTGGCAGCGCTGATGGGACTGCGTTCCAGCCGCTCCTGCAGGAGCTGGGCGATGGCGTCGTTGCGGCGGTGCTGCGCGCTCTCGGAGAGATACCAGTGGTCCACGCTCCACTCGGCAAACAGTGACACGAGGAAATACGCCACCACCGCGGCGAGCGCCGCGAGAAACAGCACGGCGGTCGTGCGGCTGCGGAGCGAATGGAACAAAATGCGGCGTTTAGTCAATCTGATAGCCCTTTCCCCAGATGGTTCGAATCAGCTTGGGATTGCCGGGATCGTCCTCGAGCTTTTTGCGCAGCTTGAGGATGTGCACCATGACCGTGTTGGCCGAGGAGGGAAGATATTTTTCCTTCCAGACGTTTTCATAGAGCGCGCGGGTCGAGACCGGTACGCCGCGGTTTTCAATGAGGAACATGAGGAGCTCAAACTCCGTCTTCGTCACGTCGATGGGCTCGCCGTGCTTCGCGACGGTGCCGCGCTCGCGGTTGACCTCGAGCGAGCTGATGAGCGTGGGCGCCTCGCCCTTGCCCTTATAGACCCGGTAGCGGCGCACGAGCGCCTCCACGCGCAGAAACAGCTCCTGATTGGAGAAGGGCTTGACGAGATAATCGTCGCCCCCGCTCTGGAACGCCTCCTGCTTGTCGGCGTCCTGATCCTTCGCCGTGAGAAACAGCACCGGCGCGGAGGAAATCTCGCGCAGCGCGGCGCAGGCGTCGACACCGTTCATCTCGGGCATCATGATATCGAGAATGATCAGATCGAAGCCGCCGCCCTTCTGCACCTGCTCGAGCGCCTCGCGCCCGTTGGCCGCCTCCGCCACGCTGTAGCCGCGGGAGGTGAGCTGCAGCCGCAGCACGTTGCGGATATCAGGCTCATCGTCCACCACCAGAATATGAATGGGAGCATCCATGGTTTGTCACCTGCCTTTGGGTCTATTCTATCAGAGTTTGCACACATTTCCGCAAATCTGAAACAACTTTAAGAATTATTCAGTTTCTGCCAACCGGCTGCCCGAGCGGCAGCTGCGCCGTGATGCGCAGCGACTGCTCATCGGCGGTCTCG
>JBGUHV010000163.1:0-3405 GCA_045112425.1 Oscillospiraceae bacterium | reverse complement strand
AAGGCAGACCGGGCAGAGAGAACTGCAGCGCCGCAATCAGCTTCTGACGTTTGGCAGCGATGGCAGCCATCTCCTCGGTCACGACGTATTCCGCCTGATACTCGCGCGTGGTGTCTCTCGCCTCAAAGTCAATGGCGAGCGCCGTGCGGGTGCGCTCAATGTCGTGGCTGCCGGTGAGATTCATCATCGCATAATAGAGCGGTCTCGGATAGTTCATGCGCTGACCCAGCAGGAAGGCCTGCAGATCGTGCGCATCGCCCTGTCCGCGCAGGAAGGTCACCATGGCGAGGCGCAGCGGATAGTTCATCACACTGTCCAGCGCGCCGCCGAGCGCGTAGGTGCGGCGCTTGCCGTAGCTCTCCTTTGTGACGGCGTCCTCCCAGACCTCGCCGAGCACGGCGGCGTCCGGGCTTTCTTCCTTCACGACGCGGCGAATCTCCTCGAGCGCATCGTCGCTCAGCTCATCCGCCACATCGAGCCTCCAGCCGGCAGCGCCGCGCTGGAGCCACTGCCTGACAAAGCTGTTCTTGCCGGAGACGACGCGCTTGCGCCACTCGGGGCTGTCCGTGTTCACGGACGGCAGCTCCGGGAAGTTCCACCAGCAGCGGTAGCCGTAGGTGAGACTCTCGTCGAAGGTATACCATTTCCGGAAGGGGGAGCGCTCGCTGTGATACGCACCCGCGCCGGAATAGTGCTTATCGCGGTTGAAATACTTGCTGTCAGCGCCGGTGTGTGCGAAGACGCCATCAAGAATCACGCGCATGCCGAGCTTCTTTGCGGCCTTGCAGAGGGCCTCGAAGTCCTCGTTCGTGCCGAGAATCGGGTCGACGGTCTCATAGCAGCCGGTGTCGTAGCGGTGGTTCGACGCGCTCTCGAAAATCGGGTTCAGATAGAGAACCGTCACGCCGAGCTCTTTTAGTTCTTTCAGCTTCGACTCGATGCCCTTGAGCGTTCCGCCATAGAAGTCCACAGGCGCGTAACCGCCGTCCGGAAGATTATCCTGCCACTCCACAGGCTCCTCCCAGCTCTCGTGCACGTTCACGGTCTGCTGCTTTGCCCTGTGCGCGGCATAGCCTTTGACTGCCGTGCCGCTCTTGTCCTTTGCAAAGCGATCCGGGAAGATCTGATACATGACGCCCTGCTTCATCCAGTCCGGCGTCTGAAAGCCCTTCTGGAATACCGTCAGGCGAAAGCCCTCCTGCGGGAGCGCGCAGATGACGCTGTGCTGCCCGTCCTCACCGGGGCAGAGCCACTGCGTGCCGCCGTCGGGATAATAGAGCACAAAGCGATACCAGAGCGCCTGCGCGGCCTCGGGGGCGGTGAATTCCGCTGTGAAGCCGATCTCGGTTTTATCCATCGGAACGGACTGCTCAAAATCGTCGCCATAGACCTCGAGCACCGCGCCGGAGACGAAGCTGCCGGGGTCTTCAATGGCGAGGCGCACCGTCGTGCCGGTCGCAACAGCGCCGAGCGGAGAGCGATAGGCCTCGTCCATCGCGTCGTGCCTGGCAGAGAGATCTGCCGGGAGCAGATCGAGATACAGCGCGGCATAGGCCTCCGCCGAGCGGCGGAAGCTGTAGTCGGCGGTCATCGCGTTGCGGATGAGCTTTTCCATCTCGCCCTTGTAGTCATGATAGAGACCCACGGCGGCGCGGATGCAGTCTGCCATCTCGTGCGCATTGAAGTTGGCAAAGGAGAAGCCCGTGCCCTCGCCGGTGTAGTGGTTATAGGGCGCCACGCTGTCCTTGAGGCCGCCGGTTTCGCGCACGATGGGGAGCGTGCCGTAGCGCATGGCGATCATCTGGCTCAGACCGCAGGGCTCAAAGCCGGAGGGCATGAGCAGGAAGTCCGCGCCTGCGTAAATCTGGTTGGCCAGATTCTCGTTGTAACCGAGATAGGCGCACACGCGGCCCTTGTGGCGGTTCTCCGCGTCGCGCATGAAGCTCTCGTAAGTAGCGTCACCAGAGCCGAGCAGGACGAAGGCCATGTCCTCCGTTGCCATCAGCTCATCGAGCACGCACTGCACGAGATCGAAGCCCTTCTGCGCCGTCATGCGCGTGACCATGGCGACAATCGGCGTATCAACCGAGATGCTCAGGCCGAGCTGATCAATCAGCGCCTGCTTGCAGACGTCCTTTCCGCTCCGGTCGTCCACGGTGAAGTGCGCCGGAATGCGCGGATCGGTCTCCGGGTCGAAGGTGGTGTAGTCAATGCCGTTGAGAATGCCGCTCAACTCGTGGCTGCGGGCGGAGAGAATGCCCTCCAGCCGCTCGCCGTACCAAGGTGTGCGGATTTCCTCGGCGTAGGTGGGGCTCACGGTGTTGATCCGGTCGGAGAAGACGCAGCCGGCCTTGAGGAAGTTTGCGCAGCCGTCGAGCTCCATGAATTCGCTGGTGTAATATCTGGCGTCCACGCCCAGAAGGTCATAGACGTAGTCATAGCCGAACTTACCCTGATAGGCGATGTTGTGAATCGTCAGCAGCGTGCGGAGACGGCCCTGCGGGGCGTGGCTGTACTGCGTTTTGAGCAGCATGGGGAGCATGGCGGTGTGCCAGTCGTTGCAGTGGAGTACGTCGGGCGCAAAGTCGAGGCGCGGAATCGCCTCGGCTACGGCGCGGGCAAAGAATGCATACTGCTCGCCCTCGGGCATACCGCCGCGGTAGATCTTATCGCCGTAATAGCTCTCGTTGTCCACGAGATAGACGATCACGCCGTCGATCACGAGCTTTTCGATCCCGACGTACTGATGACGCCAGCCGAGGTCAATGTAGAAATCGGTCATGTGCTTGACGCGCCAGCCAAATCTCTCCTTGATGATGCGGTGGTACGGTGTGATGACACGCGCGTCCATGCCGAGATCCGCCAGATACTTCGGCAGTGTGCCGACTACGTCGGCCAGACCGCCGGTTTTCGCCAGCGGGGCGCATTCCGCCGCCGCGAGCAGGACGCGCGGCAGCGCCCAGCGATGCTTTTCCGTCAGTTTATTCTTCAGAAATGCTTTCATGTTCTTTCTCCTCTCAACGGGCGGTGAAGGTGAAATAAACTGCGCTCAGCGGCGGCAGCTTCAGATGCGCGGAGTAGGGGTGCTCATAGAAATCCTCATCCCGGCTGTGAATCTCCGGCTCGTTGTGCATGCCCATGCCGCCGAAGCGCGTGTCGTCGCTGTTGAGCACCTCACGCAGGACGCCCTTCTTCGGCAGACCGATCACGAAGTCGTCATAGCTGACGGGCGTGAAGTTGCAGGCGCAGATGACCCGGTGCCCGTTCCGGCTCGTGCGCAGGAAGGCGATGCAGCTGCGGTCGGCGTCGTTGACGTTCAGCCACTGGAAGCCGTCCCAGCTGTCGTCCACATCCCACAGCGCGCGGTGTGAGGTATAAAACACGTTCAGCGCGCGGGTGTAGTCC
>JBGUHV010000162.1:0-6676 GCA_045112425.1 Oscillospiraceae bacterium | reverse complement strand
CCATCCTCGCCCATTTCCGCGATTCTCGCGAGCGATTCCACGCGCACACCCGCCGCGCGGATGCGGTCTCCGCCGGGCTGAAACGCCTTCTCGACGGCGATGCCCGCGCCGACGAGCTGAGCGCCGGACTGCCGCACGAGATCCATGAGCCCCTCGAGCGCCGCGCCGTTGGCGAGAAAGTCGTCGATGATCAGCACCTTGTCGCCCGGCTGCAGATATGCCTTGCTCACGAGCACGGTGTTCGTGTTCCCGTGCGTGAAGCTGAATACCTGCGTCGTGTAAACCTCGCCCGAGACGTTCTTTGTCCTGCTCTTCTTGGCGAACACGACCGGGCACTCGAACACCAGCCCGGCAATGGCGGCAATGCCGATGCCGCTGGCCTCAATCGTGAGGATCTTGTTGACGCCCGCGCCCGCATACAGGCGCTTCCACTCCTTCGCCATCTCATAGAACAGCTGCGGATCCATCTGCTGGTTGAGAAATTTCCCCACCTTCAGAATGCCGCCCGAGAGCACCTCGCCGTCGGCGAGAATGCGGTCTTCCAGTAGCTTCATGTCCGTTTCCCCCTCTTTTTGTGGAATGGTAACACTGTATCATCATCCGGCGCGATGCGCAAGTGCGAAATGCGGCGCATTTTGTCTTGACGCGACGGTCTATATGTGATAGACTTTAGCTGTAGTACTTTAGATAAAGAGAGGTACCTGACCATGAGTGAAAAAAGACTTGGCGCGGTGGAGCTTCGCTTTGCCGAGATCGTCTGGGAGCACGCGCCGCTCTCCTCCACGGAACTGGTGCATCTGTGCGCTTCCGAGCTGGGCTGGAAGAAGAGCACGACCTATACGGTTCTGAAAAAGCACTGTGAGCGCGGTCTCTTTAAAAATGAAGGCGGCGCCGTGCAGGTGGTCAAGACCCGCGCGGAATATGACAGCGAGCAGAGCGCGCAGTTTGTGGATGAGGCGTTCTCTGGGTCTCTGCCCGCGTTTCTCGCGGCCTTCACGAGCGGCAAGCCCCTCTCCGCCGAGGAGGCGGAGGAGATCCGCCGCATGATCGACGCCTTCCGCGCGGAGGACTGACCATGCTCGCGCCGGTGTTTCAAAAGCTCCTCTGGATGAGCTTTTCCGCCGCGTGGCTCTCGCTCGCGGTGTTCGCGCTGCGTCCGCTGCTGCGCAAAACGCCGCGCTGGGTCGTCCTGCTGCTCTGGGCGCTGGTGGCGGTGCGGCTGGTCTGCCCGCTGTCGATTGAGTCGCGTGTGAGCCTCATGCCGCGGCCCGAGACGGTCGCCTCCGCGCTGCAGGCGCCGGAGGCGGAGTCTGCGCCGCAGCCGCTGCCCATGGACGCCATGAGCCGCGTCTGGCTCGCGGGCATGGGCGCCATGCTGCTCTGGGGGCTATGGGGCGATCTGCGCTTGCGCCGCCGCGTGCGCGTGTCCATGCCGCAGGGGGAGAACGTCCGTGTCTGCGATGAGATTCGAACGCCCTTTGTCCTCGGCCTGCTCCGGCCAAGCATCTATCTGCCGTCCTCGCTCGATGCGGCGCAGGCGGGCTACGTCCTCGCGCACGAGCGCGCCCATATTGCCCGGGGCGACCACTGGTGGAAGCCGCTGGGCTGGGTGCTGCTGAGCGTTTACTGGTTCCAGCCGCTGCTGTGGCTGAGCTATGTGCTCTTCTGCCGCGATCTGGAGCTTGCGTGCGACGAGCGCGTGGCGCGCTCTCTCGACCGCGCGGGCCTCGCCGCCTATTCCGAGGCGCTGCTGCGCTGCAGCACCCGGCGCGGCACGCTGGCGTCTCCCATCGCCTTCGGCGAGGTCGGCGTCAAAGCGCGCGTGCGGGCGATTCTGCGCTACCGCAGACCCCTGCTCCGGCGCGTGGTGCCGGCGGTGCTCGCGGTGCTCGTCATGGGCGTCACGTTCCTGACGGATCGGCCCGCCATGGCGCTGCTGCTGCCGGAGGCGCTGCAGCCCGTGCCGGATCGGGAGGCGGAGTGGACGATCCGGCTGGACGAACACCATGAGCGGGCAGACGCCCTGCCTGACGATTCCCCCGCGCCGGAGGGAACAACGGACGGGAGCGGATCGTCTGATTCCGTGCCCGCCGCCTCGGCGCAGGGCGGCACGTCCGTGCCGGCGAGCCAGTCTTTCAATTCCGTCTCGCAGGGCGGCGTGGATCAGGCGGCGCTGGACGCCTCGCTGCAGCAGCATCTCAATGAGATGAACGAGCAGGCTGCGGAGGCAAACCGCCAGGCCGCGGCGCGCAACATCGCAAACGGCTCGGCGCCGTCGCTGAACAGCTATTCGTCTTCCAATTCAAATACGCTGGGGATCACGCCGGACTATTACTCCAACGACCCGCCGCCGGGCCCGACCTCGGCGCTCTCTGCCGGCACGGTCACCGCGCCCGCGCACCCGTCGGTGCCGAATCCGAACCCGCAGACCGGCGTCGTCCAGTACAACGACGGCACCGTTGCCATCTCCCTGTTTCCATAAGAAGAAAGGAGCACGCAGAAAATGAAAAAACGCATTCTCAGCCTCGCCCTCGCGCTGCTGATGGTGCTCGCGCTGCTGCCCTTCGGGGCGCTCGCAGTGGGCAGACCCGTCACCGCGCCGTATAAATCCACGCTCAAGAGCATCCTCGCCCAGTCGAACGGCTATGCCGACGGCCTCTTCGTCGATCTCAACGGCGATGATGTTCCGGAGCTGCTGGTCGCCTACGAGTACTATGACGGCGTGCGCGGCGCCGCGTTCTATACCATCGAGAACCACAGAGCCAAATGGCTTCTGAACGCCGACAACCTGAGCGGCGACCTGTCCTTCTATTCGACCGACTATTCCTCCGTCGACGTTGTCTCCCGCAGCGGCGCGGTGTACGTCATGGCCTCGAGAACCAGCAGCAGGGAGGCGGAGGTCGACGAGCAGTACGGCCAGACCTACTGGAACAGCGGGGAATTCTGGCTCTATCGCTTTGCCGACGCCGCCGTCACGCAGGTCGATCATTGGTCCTACCGGCTCCATGAACTGGAAGACGGACGCTATTTCGAGGGCGAGGGAGGCGTGAAGCACAACGGCGCGCCCGCCACGGTCGAGGCGCTGGATGAGTTCTGGGGCAGCCTGACCTTTGCCTGCACGGTTTCGCTCTTTGAGGACACCGACGGCATTCCCGTCGAGCTGCTCCTGCGCGCGACGGAGGGCAAGTTCATCGACGTCGAGCCGGAGGAATACTACGCCCGGCCGGTGGACTGGGCCGTGGCCAAGGGCATCACGAACGGCACCGGCGCCTTTACCTTCTCGCCCAACAACCCCTGCACGCGCGGACAGGTCGTCACGTTCCTGTGGCGCGCCGCGGGCGCTCCCGCGCCGAAGCGCGCGGACAATCCGTTCGTTGACGTCAACGCGAATGATTACTTCTGCCAGGCCGTCCTCTGGGCGGTGGAGCAGGGGATCACGAACGGCACCAGCCCCACGACCTTCTCGCCCAACAACCCCTGCACGCGCGGACAGGTCGTCACCTTCCTGCACCGCAACGCGAATCAGCCGCAGGTGAAGGCGGAAAACCCCTTCCGCGACGTGGCGTCCGGCGCGTATTACTATGACGCCGTCCTCTGGGCGGTGGGGCAGAAGATCACCAACGGCACGAGCGATACGACCTTCTCGCCGGATCAGACCTGCACGCGCGGCCAGATCGTCACCTTCCTCTACCGCGCCATGGCCGATCCGAATGAGCCTCTCACGCCCGCAAGATCGGAGCTCGCCATGGCCGCGAGCAATGCGCGCTACCCCGACTTCTACGGCAGAGATCTCGTGCTGCCGATCGGGCTGTACACCAATACCACCGTCACGATCGCCTCTGTGGGCGATTCCGAGACGAATCTCAAGGCGCTGCTGGACGGCGAGGTGCAGCTGTGCGTCTGCCGCGCCGATGACGCCTATGCCGCGTATCAGGGCATCGGCAAATACGCCGACGCCGGGCCGAACCACGATTTCTCCGTCCTGGGCATGCTCTATCAGACCGGCATCCTCGCCGTGACCACCGACCGCACGATGACGAGCATCGCCGATCTTCGCGGCAAGACCGTCTCCCTCGGCCCGAAGGACTCCGCGCTGGGCGGCTACGCGCAGGCCATGCTCGCCGCCTATGAGCTGACGCCGGAGGACATTCATCCGGTGTACATGACGCTCGAGGAGACCGCCGCCGCGCTCAAAAGCGGCGAGATCGACGCCGCCTTCGTCGAGGACGGCAATGACTGGGCGGACGCAATGGAGCCGTATGCTCTGCAGTATTACATCACCGATCTCCCGCTGGATCAGGCGCATCTGGATGCGGTGATCGAGGGCGCGCCCTACTATGCCTCCTGGGAGCACTCTCAGGGCACGGTGCGGATCGCCTCGCTCCTGCTCGTACGCAATGACGTCTCGGACGACGACGTGTACAACATCGTCTCCACGATTACCGACCAAACGATTATGGACAGCTCCTACTGGCACATCGAGGAATTCATCGGCGCGGCGAGAGGCATTCCCTATCACCCCGTCGCGGCCGAGTGGTACGGCATCTGAAATCCGGCGTTCCGAAGCAAACATCATAATAAGCGGAGGCGAATTCGCAGTCTGTACGAATTCGCCTCGTTTTTATGCTATCGTCCTGTAGGGCGGCCGCCTGTGGGCCGCCGCATTTCACGGCAGGGGCACGGCGGGGCACAGGTCCCCGCCCCGCTTTCGATGGGTCTTCGTAGGGGTCGGCGTCCTCGACGACCCGGCGGGACGAACCGATTTTATTGCCGGTCCCGGGCGAACCCGTATCAACACCCCGCTCCATCCATTGACTTTCTGTTCCGTTTGCGTTATCCTCTTCCTGTTTTGAAATAAAGGAGTATGACCATGGACAATCAGCAGATGTATCAGGCGCTCGGTGTCTCCCCGGCGGTTTATGCGCTGGGGGAGGAGGTGCTCTCCTCTCTGGAGGAGCGCTTTCGCGAGATCGACCGCCGTGCGGAATATAATCAGAACAAGGTGCTGCTCGCCATGCAGCGAAACCGTGTCAACGCGAGCCACTTCGCCGCCACGACGGGCTATGGCTACAACGACGAGGGGCGCGATAACCTGGAGCGCGTCTATGCCGACGCGTTTCACACCGAGGCGGCGCTCGTCCGGCCGCAGATCACCTGCGGCACGCACGCGCTCACCGTCGCCCTGAGCGCGAACCTCCTGCCCGGCGACGAGCTTTTGAGCCCCGTCGGCGCGCCGTACGACACGCTCGAGGAGGTCATCGGCATCCGCGAGAGCGTCGGCTCCCTGAAGGAATACGGCGTCACCTACGCGCAGGCGGACTTAAAGCCGGACGGCTCGTTTGACTATCCCGCCATTGAAAAGGCCATCAACGCGCGCACCAAGCTCATCACCATCCAGCGCTCCAAGGGCTATGCCACGCGCCCGACCTTCTCCGTTCAGCAGATCGGCGAGCTCATCGCCTTCTGCAAGCGCGTCAAGCCCGACGTGATCTGCATGGTCGATAACTGCTACGGCGAATTTGTCGAGACCATCGAGCCCTCCGACGTGGGGGCAGATATGATTGTGGGCTCGCTGATCAAGAACCCCGGCGGCGGCCTCGCCCCCATCGGCGGCTATATCTGCGGTCGGCGCGACCTCGTCGAGCGCTGTGCCTATCGCCTGAGCGCCCCCGGCCTCGGGCAGGAGGTCGGCGCGAATCTCGGCCTCATGCCCGCGTTTTATCAGGGCTTCTTTCTCGCGCCGACGGTCACGGCGGGCGCACTCAAGGGCGCGATCTTTGCCGCCAATCTCTATGAGCGGCTCGGATTCAAGTGCGTGCCGAACGCGACGGAATCCCGCCATGACATCATTCAGGCGGTCGAGCTCGGCTCGCGCGAGGCGATGGTCGCCTTCTGCAAGGGCATTCAGGCGGCCGCCCCGGTCGACAGCTACGTCGACCCCATCCCGTGGGCCATGCCCGGCTATGACAGCGAGGTCATCATGGCGGCGGGCGCCTTCGTGCAGGGCTCGTCCATCGAGCTGAGCGCCGACGGCCCCATCCGCGATCCCTTCGCCGTCTACTTCCAGGGCGGCCTCACCTGGTACCACGCCAAGCTCGGCATCCTCATGAGCCTGCAGAAAATGATCGACGCCGGAATCGTAACCTTATAAACAAAGAACCAGACCCGCCAGCCGGCGGGTCTGTTCTTGTTTTCGGAGCAGCATCATCCTTCTCATTGCGAACCGGTGACCGACGTCACTGGCTCGCAATGACATATTTCAACTGCGCCGAAAAAACCAAAGCGAAGCTCAAAGGAGCTTCGCTTTGGAAGAGACTGTCAAAGAACCATGTCCTTTGACAGTCGAAGGGATACTCGCGCTCCATCGCGGCAGGCTTTGCCTGCCTTGGTCGGCGCGAGGGCGCGTCATCAGCCGCGCCTCAGGGAGATTTTCCGCCGCACATGTCGCCGGAAAATCAAATTAGATTTGATTCGCGGCATCCGAGCCGCGAACTCTGCGAGGCTTTTTTGACAAGCTGAACCAAAGCGAAGCTCAAAGTAGCTTCGCTTTGGAAAGAAATAACGGGGAAGCGGATACGGAGCCGTCTCGTCACCCCAAAACCAACCCGAAGCCCAGCAACGCGGGTTCGGGTTGGAGAGGAGCGATGGGGGAACGGATATGAAGCCGTCGCAAATA
>JBGUHV010000161.1:0-10372 GCA_045112425.1 Oscillospiraceae bacterium | reverse complement strand
GGTGTTGATGTCGTCCATGCCGGTCGGATCGGTCGGGTCGGACTCAGTGATGTCCGCGATGATGCTGTCGATGTTGCCGTCGTGAGTGGCGACGGTCTCCTGCGCAAGATCGAACGCGAGATAGGTGAAAACGCCGATGAAGCCGACGACGAGCAGCACGCACAGCGCAATGACCGCCCAGAGGATGCCGCGGCTGCGGCGGCGCAGGCGCTGCGCCTCCTCGCCGGTGTGGCCGTCGGGCGCGCTGCCGTACCAGTCGCCGGTGCCGTCGGCGCGGTAGCTCGCGGAGCCCGTGAGCAGGCGGCCGCAGTGGCGGCAGACCGTCGCCCGCTCGGAGATCATCTCGCCGCAATAGGGACACATGACCTCGTTTGCCATCAGAGCACCTCCTCCCACTCCGGCTGCCTGAAGCCGGGGCGCACGAAATCGTCGCCGATCAGGATCGGGCGGCGCACGAGCATCGGGTCGCTCGCGAGCAGCTGAAACTGCTCATCCTCGGACATGTCCGCGAGCTTGTCCTTGAGGCCGAGGGCGCGGTATTGCTGTCCGCTCGTATTCCAGAAGCGCTTGAGGGGCAGTCCGCTCAGCTTCTGCCAGGCGCGCAGCTCCGCCTCCGTGGGCGGCACGTCCTTGATCTCCCGGCGGGTATAGTCCTCCCCGCGCGCGTCGAGCCAATCCTGCGCCTTCTTGCAGGTGGAGCAGCGGGAATAACAGAGAAAGGTCATAAAGAAACCTCCTTATCTATTTCTGATAGAACTATTCTATCATGCGGGTGTGGGTATTGGCAAGGAGGAGAAAAGTGTGGAGCGTGGAGTTGAAAGCCTCGCAGAGTTCGCGGCAGAGCCGCGAATCAATTCCAATCCGTTTTTCTGGCGACATGTGCGGCGTCGTCAGACCGGGCGCACTCCGCTCCGCAGCCGAGGCAAGCTCGACGGCTTCGCATCCGTTTCCCCGGTCTTCCTCTCCAAATCAAAGCACTTGCTTTGATTTGGTAAGGAGCGGCAGCTTAAATGAGCTTGCTTTCCCGCTTGCGGGGAAGCAAGGGATATGGAGCTTGTCGCGACGCGCGCCCCTCGCGCCGACCAAACCGGGCAAAGCCCGGTGCGATAAGCGCGAGTATGCAAAATGAGAGCGCTGCATCGCAGCGCTCTCATTTTGGTCTCATTTAATGCCGTACTTGCGGTTGAACTTATCCACGCGGCCGCTGGTGTCGACCAGCTTCTGCTTGCCGGTGTAGAACGGGTGGCACTTGGCGCAGATCTCAACGGTGATGTTCTGCTTGGTCGAGCCGGTCTCGTACACGGCGCCGCAGGCGCAGCGGATGGTGGTCGGCTGATAATTCGGGTGAATTCCGGACTTCATAATTTCAAAACTCCTCAGTATAAGCTGCCTTGAGCACACGGCGGTGGTTACAAAGCGCAGAGGGTATTCTAGCACAAGGATTTCGGAATTGCAAGGTGTTTTGCAATTATTTTTCAGGAATGCACAATATAAATATGAATAATTTATCAATTCTCACCCGGAGGCTTGACAATCTGTTGCCCGAGTGGTAAATTAGCACTCGAAGAAACAGAGTGCCAACACCCGACGGCGTTGAGTGCCAAAGGCGGGATGAACATGGAGCTGACGCCCCGAAAAAAGAAAATACTGGCCGCCGTCATTGAGGAATATATCCGCACGGCGGAGCCGGTGGGCTCCAAGGCCATCGCCGCGAAGGGAAACCTCGGCTGCAGCCCGGCCACGATCCGCAACGAGCTGGCAGAGCTGGTATCGAGAGGGTATCTCGAGCAGCCGCACACCTCCGCCGGACGCGTGCCGACGCCGCTGGGCTACCGCATGTACGTCAACGAGCTGATGGAGACGCAGGATCTCACCGACGAGGAGGTCGCCGAGATCGCCGAACGGCTGAGCGGCCCCCTGCCCCCGGATCAGCTGATGAGCGACGCCGGACGCATCGCCTCGCAGCTGACGAACTACCCGGCGCTGACGCTTACGGCGAGACCGGCAGCAACCATCAAGCGCTTCGATCTCATCTATCTCGACGCGAACAGCTTCATCATCGTGCTGCTTTTAAGCACGGACGCGGTGAAAAACAAGCTCGTGCGCCTGCCGGTGAGCGTGGATCAGGCGATGATCCAGAAGCTCTCCACCCTCTTCAACGCGCACTTCACGGGCATCAGCGAGAGCGCCATCACAAGCGGCATGATCCACGCCGCCGAGCGCGCGGCGGAGGACAATCTCGGCATCACGGCCGTGATCGCCGCCTTCGCCATCGAGACGCTGACCGACTCCGAGCAGACGCAGGCCTATCTCGTGGGCGAGACGCAGCTCCTCAACCAGCCGGAGTTTCGCGACCCCGACAAGGCGCACCGCCTGATGCGGTATCTCACCGAGGGCGGGCATCTGATGGATCTGCCGCTGGAGGAGCTGCGCGGCGACAACGAGCTGCGCGTGCTCATTGGCCCCGAAAACGTGGCCGAGGAGCTGAAGGACTCGAGCGTCATCATCGCGACGTATGACGCCGGCGACAATATGCGGGGCATCATCGGCGTGGTGGGCCCCACCAGAATGGACTATTCCCGGGTGGCCGCAAAGCTGAGCTACATTGCGGCCGGCCTTTCCAAGCGGCTCGGCGGCGGCAGCATGCCCCCGCCCGGGCTGGACAACAAACTAATCATCAAGGGAGAAGACTTCGATGAGCGAGAAATCCAAGAAGAAGAAAGCGAAGGCGGAACCGGCGCCTGAGACCGAGCAGGCCGTCAATGAGACGGAAGCGGTCGAGGAGGAGGTCAAGCCCGAGGCCGAGGAACCGAAGCAGGAAGAAAAGCCTGCCAAGGAGCCGGAGGCCAAGGCGGAGAAGGAGCCGGATCTCAAGACCCAGCTCGCCGCCGAAAAGGACAAATACCTGCGGCTGCTCGCGGAATATGACAACTTCCGCCGCCGCACGCAGAAGGAAAAGGAGAACATCTACACCGACGTGCGCGGTGAGACGCTCAAAAAGTTCCTTCCGGTCTATGATTCGCTGTGGCGCGCACTGACGCAGACGGCGGAGGATGATCCGGCCCGAAAGGGGTTGGAGATGATCATGACCCAGTATGAAAACGCGCTGACGCAGCTCGGCGTGAGCCTCATCGAGGCGGTGGGTCAGCCGTTCGACGCGAACTTCCACAACGCGGTGATGCATGTGGAGGACGAGAGCGTGGGCGAGAACATCGTGGTCGAGGAGTTCGAAAAGGGCTTCAAGATCGGCGACAAAGTCCTCAGATATTCTGTAGTAAAAGTCGCAAACTGAGGGCCTCGCAGAGTTCGCGCCCACAGGCGCGAATAAATCAAATCCATTTTTTCTGCCGAACTCGTTTGGCTGGAAAAATACCGCTCACGAAGCAGGGCTTTTTCAGATCGCAAATCGCATTTGCGACCGAAAAAGCACAGCGGAGTGCAGCTCCTCGATTGAAAGCCCAGCGAAGCGGGTTTCAATCGAAATCAATTCGTTAACAACAATCTTTTCAATATCTAGGAGGAAAACATCATGGGTAAAATTATTGGTATCGATCTGGGCACCACCAACAGCTGCGTGTCCGTCATGGAGGGCGGCGAGGCCGTCGTCATCCCGAACGCTGAAGGCAACCGCACCACGCCGTCCGTCGTCGCTTTCGCGAAGAACGGCGAGCGCATGATCGGCCAGGCCGCCAAGCGCCAGGCCGTGACGAACCCCGACGGCACCGTCATGTCCATCAAGCGTGAGATGGGCTCCAACTACAAGGTTACCATCGACGGCAAGGCCTACACCCCGCAGGAGATCAGCGCGATGATCCTGCAGAAGCTCAAGAGCGACGCCGAGGCGTATCTCGGCCAGACCGTGACCGAGGCCGTCATCACCGTGCCTGCCTACTTCACCGACGCCCAGCGCCAGGCGACCAAGGACGCCGGCAAGATCGCCGGTCTCGACGTCAAGCGCATCATCAACGAGCCGACCGCAGCTGCGCTGGCCTACGGTCTGGACAAGGAAACCGACCAGAAGATCATGGTCTATGACCTCGGCGGCGGCACGTTCGACGTCTCCGTCCTCGAGATCGGCGACGGCGTCATCGAGGTGCTGGCCACCGCCGGCAACAACCGCCTCGGCGGCGACGACTTCGACAATGCCATCACCAACTATCTCGTGAGCGAGTTCAAGAAGAGCGAGGGCGTAGATCTCTCCGGCGACCGCATCGCCATGCAGCGTCTGCGCGAGGCCGCCGAGAAGGCGAAGATCGAGCTGAGCGGCGTGACCACGACGAACATCTCCCTCCCCTTCATCACGGCGGACGCCACCGGCCCGAAGCATCTGGACATCACGCTCAGCCGCGCGAAGTTCAACGAGCTGACCGCCGACCTCGTCGAGAAGACCGCAGGCCCCGTGCGTCAGGCCATGAGCGACGCGGGCGTCTCCCCGAGCGACCTGACGAAGGTTCTGCTTGTCGGCGGCTCCACCCGTGTGCCTGCCGTGCAGGAGATGGTCAAGCGCCTGACCGGCAAGGAAGGCTTCAAGGGCATCAACCCCGATGAGTGCGTCGCGGACGGCGCGGCCATCCAGGGCGGCGTGCTCGGCGGCGACGTCGAGGGCATCCTGCTGCTGGACGTCACCCCCCTGAGCCTCGGCATCGAGACCCTCGGCGGCGTGTGCACCAAGCTCATCGAGCGCAACACCACCATCCCGACCAAGAAGAGCCAGATCTTTTCCACCGCAGCCGACAACCAGACCTCCGTTGAGGTCAACGTCCTGCAGGGCGAGCGCGAGATGGCGCAGTACAACAAGTCTCTCGGCCGCTTCCAGCTCGACGGTATCGCCCCGGCCCGCCGCGGTGTGCCGCAGATCGAGGTCACCTTCGATATCGACGCCAACGGCATCGTGAACGTCTCGGCGAAGGATCTCGGCACCGGCAAGGAGCAGCACATCACCATCACCTCCTCCACCAACATGTCCAAGGAAGACATTGACAAGGCCGTTCGCGAGGCCGAGCAGTTCGCCGCCGAGGACGCCAAGCGCAAGGAAGAGGTCGACGTCCGCAACCAGGGCGACCAGATGGTCTATCAGACCGAGAAAACCCTCGAGGAGCTGGGCGACAAGGTCGACGCCGCCGAGAAGGGCGAGATTGAGTCCAAGCTCCAGAGCCTGAAGACCGCCCTCACCGGCACCGACACCGCCGCCATCAAGAGCGCGACCGAGGAGCTGACGCAGGCGTTCTACAAGCTCAGCGAGAAGATGTATCAGCAGGCCAATCCGCAGGGTCAGCCCGGCGCGGGCTTCGATCCCAGCAACATGGGCGGCCAGCCCGGCGGCAGCGACAACGGTCAGCAGTACTACGACGCTGACTACACCGTGGTCGACGACGACAAGTAATCAAATTGGATGCAGGCATCCAATTTGAAGGGGCTTGCACTCCGAACAGATTTTTTGGCTGAAAGCAAAGCTTTCGAAAGAAAAAATCTGTTCTCCGCGAGCAGAATGATTGCCCTACGGCGAAGCCGCAGGGCAATCATAACGGAATTTTCTTTGCGGCCTGCGAGCCGCAAACTCTGCGAGGCAAATTGATTTTTTCCTGCGGCTGTGCGGTTTTCGTGCAGCCGCATACGAGGGTATAACATATGGCAGAAAATAAAAGAGATTACTACGAGGTGCTGGGCGTAGACAAATCCGCCTCGGACGACGAGATCAAGAAGGCCTACCGCAAGGCCGCCAAGGCCAATCACCCGGACCTGCACCCGAACGACAAGGAGTGCGAGGCGCGGTTCAAGGAGATCAACGAGGCCTACGAGGTGCTCTCGGACGAGCAGAAGCGCAAGCTCTATGATCAGTACGGCCACGCGGCGTTTGATCCCAACGGCGGCTTCGGCGCCGGCGGCCCCGGGTTCGGGGGCTTCGGCGGATTCGGCGGCTTCGGGGATATCTTCGGCGATCTCTTCGGCGGCGGCTTCGGCGACATTTTCGGCGGCGGCACGCAGCGCGGCGGCCCGAGAAAGGGCGAGAGCATCCGCGCGAGAGTCACGGTGTCCTTCGAGGAGGCGGCCTTCGGCTGCAACAAGGAGATCAACATCGGGCGCGTGGAGCCCTGCCCCGACTGCGCCGGCAGCGGCGCTGCCAAGGGCACCAGCCCCGAGCAGTGCCCCGACTGCAAGGGCACCGGCTCGGTGCGCACGACGCAGCGCACGCCCTTCGGCATGGTGCAGTCCATGGGCGCGTGCAAGAAGTGCGGCGGGCGCGGCAAGATCGTGAAGACCCCCTGCCCCAAGTGCGGCGGCAGAGGCGCCGTGCGCAAGAACCAGAAGATCAACGTGAAGATCCCCGCCGGCATCGACGATGGGCAGACCATCTCGCTGCGCGGACAGGGCAACGCCGGTCAGGACGGCGGCCCGCAGGGCGATCTGCTCGTGACCGTGATGGTCAAGCCCCATCCCCTCTTTGAGCGCGACGGCAACGCCGTGCTGCTCGAGATGCCCGTAACGTTCGCGCAGGCGGCGCTCGGCGCGGAGATCGAGGTGCCGACCATCGACGGCAAGGTGAAGCTCACCATCCCCGAGGGCACCCAGCCCGGCAGCGTCTTCCGCCTGCGCGGCAAGGGCATCCCCTATCTGCAGAGCAAATCCGGCCGCGGCGACCAGTTCGTGACGATTGCGGTGAACGTGCCGCGCGGCATGACCGGCGCCCAGAAGGAAGCGCTCAGAGACTACGCCCGCGCGATGAACGAGCCCGTGCCCGAGGGCAAGGGCAGCATCTTCGGCGGGAAGAAAAAGAAATAAAAGAAAAAGGGCGTGCTTAAAAAGGCACGCCCTTTTCTTTTCATCTTTCGCAGTCAGCATTTTGTCATCCTGAGCGGAGCGCAACAGCGCGGAGTCGAAGGATCCCGGCATGGCAGCAAAACAGAACATCCATCCTTTGTCCGGCTGCTCTGCCAGGATTCTTCGACTCCGCTTCGCTTCGCTCAGAATGACATATTTTTTCCTGCGCCGCGCAGTTAAAAAACGGCCTCCCGATGGGAGACCGTTTTTATGGTTTGGGATCAATCAGCCGATCGCGCGATAGAGGAAGGTGACGATCTGGCCGCGCGTGCAGGTGTTGCTCGGGCTGAAGGTCGTGGCGGAGGTGCCGTTCGTGATCTGCGGGTTGTGGCCGACTGCCCAGAGCACCGCGCTGTAATAGTATTCGCCGGACTTCACGTCGCCGAAGGGGTTGCTGCCGCTCGTCTTCGGGGAGCCGGCATTGCGCCACAGGAACGTGACGACCTGGCCGCGCGTGCAGTTCTGACTGGGTGAGAAGGTCGTGGCGGAGGTGCCGTTCGTGATGCCCTTCTCCACCGCCCAGAGGACGGCGTCGTAGTAGTAATCGCCCTTCTTCACGTCGCTGAAGGGGTTGCTGCTGCTCTTCGGCGCGGGCTTGCCGGCAGCGCGCCACAGGAACGTGACGACCTGGCCGCGCGTGCAGCTCGCGTTCGGGGAGAAGTCCACATTGCTCGTGCCGTTGGTGATGCCCTTGTCGAGCGCCCAGCCGATGGGAACGGCATAATACTGATCCATCGCAACGTCCTGGAAGAAGCCCTGCACGGCGTCATAGACCTGCTGCATGGGATAGTACTCGAGGGCGTTGTCCACCACATAGTCGAACAGGGCGTTCATCTCATCGGCGGAGATCTCCTTTCCGTTGCGGGTGATATAGCTGTAGTCCGGGTAGAACCTGTTGCTGTCCGCCTCCATATAGAGACGGTAGTCCATCTGATCGATCTTCTTGAGCGTACCGCCCGACAGCTGGTAGAGCGTGACGCTGCCTTCGTTCCAGATCATGCTCTTGCCATCGAAGGGATCGGCGGGAGTATTCGTCTCCACCGTGGTGGCGACGCTCGTCTTGTTGCCGGAGTGCACAAGGTCAAGATCGGAAATGCCGCTGTCTTCATAATAGAGCGGAAGGTTCATAAGCAGCTTCGCCTGACCGCCGGAAATCGTATAGAGCTTCGCGCGGAATTGCCCGTCATCGACGAACATCAGCAGCTCTTCCGTGCCGTCTCCGTCCAGATCTCTGAGCACGCCTTTGTCATCGGTGTAGGCCTGATCCTTGATGAGCTGCTGATACGGTGAGAGATCCGCCGCCAGCGCGCCGAAGGGCAGCAGGGCGCAGACCATCAGCACCGCGAGCAGCAATGTCAGTACGCGTTTTTTCATGGGGGTTCGCTCCTCTCTTTGTTTTCAAGCGCTCCGAAGCGGAGCATCCTGTTGATCCCATTTTGCCATGCACTGGCGAAAAATGCAAGACGGAATCTTCTGCCTGCAAGGCTTTTCTTCGCTGAAGTCTGAAATTTTTTTGATTGCCGAACGAAACGCATTGTGCTATACTGAACGTGGAATGTCAGACACATCGGAACATTCCTGCCGCAAAAGCGTCAATACAGACAAACAAAAAATTTTATTTTACAGGAGGAACACAACCATGAGCATTCTTTCCCGTTTCAGCGACATCGTTTCCGCGAACATCAACGCCCTTCTGGAAAAGGCGGAGGATCCCGCCAAGATGATTGACCACTATCTGATGAAGGCGAAGGAGGATCTCGCCGCCGTCAAGGAAGAGACCGCTGCCGTCATGGCCGAGGAAGCCCGCTGCAAGCGCCTGATGGACGACGCGCAGGACGAGGTCGACAAGTATGAGAAGCTCGCCATGAAGGCCCTCAAGGCCGGCAACGAGGGCGACGCCCGCCAGCTCATCCAGCGCAAGCAGGAGCTGGAGAAGGCGCTCATCGCCGCAACGAACAACTACACCCTCGCCAAGAACAACGCCGACAAGATGCGCCAGATGTATGAGAAGCTGAGCCAGGACGTCGCCACCCTGCAGGCGCGCCGCAGCAACATCAAGGCGACCGTCGCCGTGGCCAAGACGCAGGAGCGCATCAACCAGTCCACCGCGAAGGCGGAGAGCGCCAAGGGCTCCCTGGCCGCCTTTGACAAGATGGAGGAGAAGGCCCAGCAGATGCTCGACAAGGCCAACGCCGAGGCGGAGCTCAACGGTCTGGTCGACGCCGCGACGATTACGCTGGAGGAGAAATACTCCGTTCCCAGCGACAGCACAATCGACGACGAGCTGGCCAGAATGAAGGCCGAGCTCGGGCTTTAAGCCATGGCCGGCGGAAGAGTCGGCGGCGGAGGCCACGCTTCCGGCGGCGGCGGTGGGCACATCGGCGGCGGCGGCCGGGTCGGCGGAGGCGGGAGCTTCGGCGGCGGCAGCTTCGGCGGAGGCTGGGGCGGAAGCTTCGGCGGCAGCAGCCACAGACCCAGCAGCACCCGCCCCGGCAGCAGCGGATACCGTCCGACGCACTACCCCACCTATGTCCGTCCGGTGATCTACACCACCGGCGGTGGTGGCGGCGGCGGAAACTACAACCACAGCGGCGGTGGCGGCGGCGCGGGCTGCCTCACCGGCTCGGTTGGGATGCTGCTGGCCGTGTTTCTGGTGATCGCGTTTCTGATGATCTTCGTCTCCGTCATGATGCCCACGTCTGCAAGCGACGTGGCCGCCTCGACGGTGAACCGCGAGCCGCTCCCCGCCGGGAGCGTGGATCTCACGGAATACTATCAGGACACGACCGGACTGATCCGCCGCAGCACCGTGCTGCAGGCCGGCATGAAGTATTTCTACGAGAAGACCGGCGTGCAGCCCTATCTGTACGTCACGCAGGACATCGACGGCGACACCTACCCCTCCGACGCCGTGCTGGAGGAATACGCGCAGGCGCTCTATTCGCAGCTGTTTACGGACAACGCGCACCTGCTCATGATCGTCTATGATCCGGACGGCAGCGGCTTCGGCTACTACTACATCCCCGGCAACGCCGCGAAGACCGTGCTGGACCCCGAGGCGCTGGAGATCTTCGAGGGCTACGTCAATCAGGACTCCCCCGTCTATCTCTGCGGCAGCGCGGAGGGCTATTTCTCCGAGGTGTTTGAGCACACGGCGGACCGGATCATGAGCGTGACGCGCTCAAGCACGTTCTACGTCGGCATTGCGCTGGCGGTGCTGGCGATTCTGGCGCTGCTGTTCCACTGGTGGAAAAAGGCCAAGGAGCAGAAGAACAAGGAAGCCGAGCACATGGAGGCCGTGCTCAACGCCGATCTGGACGATCTCGTGAACAATCCGGAGCTGAAGGATCTCGAGGAGAAATACGGCAGCGAGGACGCCCCCGCCAAACCGACCGCCCAGACCCAGCCGAAGCCGAAATCCGACGACGGCTTCACCGACGCGGATCTGAAAGACCCCGCGCTGGCGGATCTGGAAAACAAATACTCGGATTGACTAAAAAAGAGCCCGGCTAAGCCGGGCTCTTTTTTTGAGACTGTCAAAGAACCATGTTCT
>JBGUHV010000160.1:0-29386 GCA_045112425.1 Oscillospiraceae bacterium | reverse complement strand
TACTGACCGTAGACATAGCAGAGATCATCGGGGATTGTCTTTTCCTTCGCTGACCATACAAGTTCCTGCAGCGCGGCCTGGATCTCGTCACGCCGACCTGCGGCTTTGTATTCCGCGATGAGCGCGTCGCGCTTGGCAAAGAGCTCTTCTTTGCCTTCGTGCAGTTCAATTGCGAGGCGCTGATAGTGCTCCGCCACCTGTTTTCCGAGGTTGCGGGAGCCGGAATGGATCACGAGATAGTTCGTTCCGTCCGCTGCCCGGTCCACTTCGATGAAGTGGTTGCCGCCGCCCAGAGTTCCGAGGCTTCGTTCCAGACGCTTGGCGTCACGCAGGGCGCGATAGCAGCGCAGCTCGGTCAGATCAAAGCGCTCCTGCCGACCTTCCCAGACGTTCATGCCGGAGGGAATATAGTGTGCAGCGGCATCCAGCTTCTCAAAGACGATGCTCCAGTTTCCGAGGTTCACGGTATACATGCCGCAGCCGATGTCCACGCCGACCACGTTGGGCACTGCCTTGTCCGTGATGGTCATAGTGGTGCCGATGGTGCACCCCTTGCCTGCGTGTACGTCGGGCATGATGCGGATCTTTGATCCGGCCGTGAACTCGTAGTCGCACATGCGGCGGATCTGCTCGATTGCCTTGTCTTCCACGACCGTGGCAAAGCACAGCGCAGTATTCACTTTCCCTTTGATTTCAAACATATTCATTCTCCTTCCTTTATGGAATGGACGCAAAAAGGCCGCCTGCCTCGTAAAAGACAAGCGGCCTTGGATACTCCAAATCTGCTTTAGAACCCTAGTTCTCGCAGAGCGCACTTCACCTGATACGGGCACGACAAATTACCATACTGCTTCGGCATGGCGCAGTACAGCTGATGCTCACGGTATTCACTTTTCGAGGATGATGTAAATGTGAAACGGAACATCTGTTTGTCCTTTCCGGGCGAAGCCCTCGTTTTGATTCTGGCATCAATATAACACGCCATCCTGTGTTTGTAAAGAAACCTGTGGTATAAAGCTCAATTTGCGCAGACGCGCCATTACATCTTTCCGTCAAGAATAACGACGTTCATGGTCTCCACTTCGACGCGATCCCAGACGTGCTCCACGACATAGGGTTCGGAGGCCAGATATGCATCAAGCGCAGCACGATCCGGGAATTCCATGACAAGCGCAGAGCCCTTGGGCTTCCCCTCTTCGTCCAGCAGGCCGCCGGCACACACAATGTGATCCAGCAGTTTTTTCATGCCTTCCAGATGGCGCGGGCGAACGGCCATGCGCTTTTCCAGCATGCCTTCGCCGTCATAGGCTTTGATCAGAAATTGCATAGGAACCCTCCTGATTGATGTCGATTTTTTCAGTTTTTATTTCCTGCTATTAGGCGCTTGAAAGCCTATTAGCGTCATGCTATAATATAATTGCGCCATGGTACGGGCGTAGTTATGTACGGAGTTTTTTGGTTTTTCCTTTATCTGTGCATGACGCTCAATGGTAGTGGGAACTATTGAGTTTGTACCATTTCCGCCGTTTTTTTCGGCGGTTTTTTTATGCGCAATTTTCTCCTCATTCCCATTATATAGCGCTAGTGTTGTAAAATATCGTCCTGTTTCTCAAGCAGGATTTGCTTCAGTCTCTCTTGCAGCGCTCTTTTACCTGCCGGGCATGTACTTCTATGGAGGAAATGTAGAATGGCCCACGATCCAGTAAGGCTCGATCATGCACGTCTTGATTGGGAGCACGAAAAGGAATATCAAGAAGGCATCCTTCAGTCCGAAGATGCACCTAATGAGTTGAAAGAGAGCGCAGCGAAACGGATTAATGAAGCTAAGCATTATCTCTCGCTCATACACTTTGAAATGAATCACCTTGATCCTGCTGTAGACCTTCCAGAGTTTTGTGACGCTTCCATATGTATTGATGGTAATTGGTATTACCTGTATTATAGTGGACCGCTAAAAGACTATCCTTACATGGTCGAGGCAGAAACTGGGCATATCCCAGATCATAGTCAACGAACTATACTTAAGCAGTACTTCCAATCTCTTGGCTTCGACATCAGCAAATGGGAAACCAAAACAACGCATTGGTATATACGTAAAGCCATCAAAGAATCTCGGAAATAATGTGAAAAGGCAATAGTTTTTTACAGATCATTGCGGAGCAAGTTACTAAAGGGGCATTAAATGAAACATCATTTTAATATTGTACTTGAGCGTGTGACAGATAACAGTGTAGAGGTTAGGTTTTATTCTGAATATAAACTAGATTTACGGATTAATCAGATCAAAGCATATTATCAGCAAAGAGCTAGTGACAGCTATCCCGTTGAGATGACGGTTGTGCATTTAAACAACAATGCAGTGGTGAAAAGCTTTTCAGGTTTCCCTAAACACATTAGCGAATACAGTTCTTTGAATTTCATTGTAAAGGACAGCACAAATCGTAGTCAACTTGCAGTGCAGATCCCTCTCAACGGAGCCGAGGCAAAGTTCACGCCTATGGTTTATGGAGAAGCGTACGGCTCACACAGGAAGGGAACGCGTTATACCAGTACATATCATGACGAAATCGAAGATAAATAACTGCTTTACCCGAGTTGCCTCACCGAGTAGCCTATTAATATTCGTGAACGATTCCCCTTCATAAGTGAACGATTTGTCCATACGTGAACGATTACTCAACCTGTGGTCTGCTATTATAATGCTAAAAATGATTGTATCCCGCCTCGAAATCTGCCTTCGAAGCGGGATATTATCATGCCTATAGCCAGAAAACCGTTGAAAATCAACGGTTTTCTGAAGAAAAAGCAAGAACGCCGTTTCTATCAAAAACGACGTTCTTTTATGGCGGAGAAGGAGGGATTCGAACCCTCGATACCCTTTTGGGGTATACACGATTTCCAATCGTGCGCGCTCGGCCGGACTACGCGACTTCTCCACGGTGCTCGGCTGATCGAATGTTGTTCAGTTGTCAGCTTGAACATTATAATCTGCATCCGTGGTAAAGTCAAGCCCTATTTTCACTTTTTTCAAAAGAGTCTGCAGAGCAGCACGGAAAGGCGCTCGGCGTGGGTCTCCTCCTCGGCGGAGAGCGTCTCATACAGCGCGGTCAGATCGTCCGGCGCAGTCTGCGCGGCGGCGGCATAGCGCCCGGCGCGGGCGCGGGCGGCGAGAATGTCTGAGCGCAGCTCCGGCAGCAATCCGCCGCGCACAGAGCAGGTCTCGGGCGGACGATAAATCTCCCCAGTCTGCAGATAATATGCCGCCCGCAGACGGCGCAGACGCGAGCGCGTCTCGCGGCAGAGCGGAGTAAGCTCGGCGCAGCAGCAGCCGAGGCGCTGCTCGAGTGCGAGCGCCTGCGCCGTTTCATCCAGAAAACGGCGGAGCGTTTCCGCGTCGTCTCGGTGCTGCAGCAGTGTTGTACTCCCCTGCACGCGCTGCCAGAGCCGGTCAAAGGCCTCCTGTGTCATACTGAATTCTTCCATGATGATCCCTCCGATTTATCCTATTCCCGTTGTCATTTGCCGGTGCGGCGGCGCATAGGCTTTGGCAGGAGAATCTGAAAAAGGACGGGATGCAGATGAGACAATGGCTGCTTTTGCTGATTGCGGCGCTTTTGCTGGCGCCGGGCGTGGGAGCGGTTTCTGCCGCGCCGGAGGAAACGTTCGACCTCTCGTCGGACGCGGCTGTACTGATGGAGCCGGAGACGGGAACCGTGCTCTATGAAAAGGACGCGCACAGTCACCGCTCCCCCGCGAGCGTGACGAAGATCATGACGCTGCTGCTGATCGCCGAAGCGGTGGACGCGGGCACGATCTCGATGGAGGACACCGTGACTGCGAGCAGCGCGGCAGCCTCGATGGGCGGCAGCCAGATCTGGCTCGAGGAGGGCGAGAGCATGACCGTGGACGAAATGATCAAGTGCATCGCTGTGGCCTCGGCAAACGACTGCGCCGTGGCGATGGCGGAGAAGCTCGCGGGATCGGAGCGCACCTTCGTGCAGCGGATGAACGAGCGCGCCGCCGCACTCGGCATGACGGACACGCATTTTCTAAACTGCACGGGGCTCACGGAGGACGAGGAGCACTACACCAGCGCCTTTGACATTGCGCTGATGAGCCGGGAGCTATTGAAGCACGCATGGATCACAGACTACACGACGGTCTGGATGGACGAGGTGCGCGGCGGGCAATTCGGGCTCACGAACACAAATAAGCTCGTGCGGTTCTATGACGGCTGTACAGGGCTCAAAACCGGATACACGAGCACGGCCATGTACTGTCTCTCGGCGACGGCGGAGCGAAACGGCGAGGGCTACATCGCGGTGGTGCTGCATGCGCCGAGCTCGGATCAGCGCAATCAGGACGCGCGCGTGCTGCTGGACTATGCTTTTGCCTCCTGCACACTCTGGCGACCGGAGGCGAACGTGACGCTGCCGCCGGTGCCGGTGCGGCTCGGAACAGCGGATAGCATCCAGCCGGTACTGCAGGACGGGAGCGCGGTGCTGCTGGAGCGCGACGGCGGAGAGGTGAAATGGGATCTGAATCTTCCGGAGGCGCTTGACGCGCCGATTCGCGCAGGCGACACAATCGGCACGCTCACGGTGAAAAACGACAAAGGCACGGCCGCCGAGATCTCGATTCTCGCGCCGGAGGACGTGGGAGTGCTGTCGCTCTGGGATTTGTGGCTGCGGATATTGACGGCGTGAGAAAATGAGCCCCCTCGGATGACCCGAGAGGGCTCATTTTAATCAGGGTCGTCGAGGACGCCGACCCCTACGAAATTGACAGCAGCCATTCGTAGTCTGCGGGGGTGTTGCAGTTTCGGATGAGGTTGGGATCGCCCTTGTATTCTACGAGTCGCGGCAGCGCTTGCTCAAACAGGCGGCGGACGGCGGTGTTGTCGCTCTGCAGGATCTCCTCCGCAGCGTTTCGGAGGCTGCGGTCATAAACGCCGATCAGCGGCTGCAGCGCGCCTTCAACGGACAGGAGCGTGATGCCGCCTCTGTGCGCGTCGAGGAGGCCTTTCAGCGTCTCCGCCGGGACAAGCGGCACGTCGACACTGAGAAAGAGCACGGCCTCGTGCTTCGCCGAGCCGAGACAGGCGTGGATGCCGCCAAGCGGTCCGCGCGCAGGAAGCGCATCCGGCACGAAGCGAGCGCTGGTGATCTCATCCGCCCAGCCGGAGAGCATGAGATCCGTCAGGCCGAGAGACTGGAGCTTCTGTAACTGATGCTCCGCGAGGGTGAGTCCGTTCAAGCACAGGGCGGCCTTATCGCGCCCCATGCGGGTGGACTTGCCGCCGGCAAGGACTGCGGCGGAAAAGCGGTTTACATAACTCAATCTCATCCCTCCTTCAGGAGCATGATCTGCTCCGGCGGGAGGCGGAGATACAGCGCGGCGCCGGGGCTCAGCGCTGGACAGTTCTCCTTCGGCAGCTCGATCCGGAGGCGGGCGGTGCCGGTCTCTCCGCCGGGAGTGGCGGCCATGACGATGACAGAGAATACATCCTCCACCACGCGCAGGACACGGCAGGCGATTCCATTTTCGCCGGGTGCGTCTGTCAGCTCCAGACGATGCGCGCGGATGGCGGCATAAGCGGGAGCAAAGTCGGTTTCCGCACAGGCGAGCTCAACGCCCCAGTCGACGGCGCGGATGCGGTTCGGAGCAATGCGCTCGGCGCGGCTGTAGTTCTTGCAGCCGGTGAGCAGGCAGGCTGAGAGCGTTTCCGGCGCGGAGAAGAGCGCAGAGACCGGCACGGAGCCGACGCCGCGTCCGTGGTCGATCACAGTGACGGTGCGGCAGAGGCGGTGCACCTCCTCCCTGCTGTGCGTGACGAGGAGGGTCGGGCCGTCGAAGCCGTCGAGCAGGTCGGCAAGCTCCAGCTCGGTCTGCCATCGAAGATAGCTGTCGAGCGCGGAGAGCGGTTCGTCGAGCAGCAGCATTTCCGGCTTCGTGAGCAGGATGCGTGCGAGCGCAACGCGCTGCTGCTGGCCGCCGGAGAGCTGGCTTGGCCGATGGCGCTCAAGCCCCGCGAGCTCGAAGCGGCGGAGCATGGCGGCAATCTCTCCCGATTCGTCCGATGACTTCTGACCGCGAAGGGCGGCACGGAGATTCTGCTCCACGGTCATGTTCGGAAACAGGGCATAGTTTTGAAACAGCAGGCCGACGCGGCGCTGCTGCGGCGGAAGATCGACGCCGGTCTCACTGTCGAAGAGGACGCGTCCGTTCACCTCAATGTGTCCGCGGTCGGGCTTCACGACGCCGGCAATGCAGCGCAGCGTCATGCTCTTGCCGCATCCGGAGGCGCCGAGGAGACCATGCACGCCGTTTTCGGACTCGAAGTTCACGCGCAGATGAAACGCGCCGAGGTCTTTTTCAATCCGGACGATGAGTGACATCAGGCCGCCCCCCTTCTCTGCTGCTTTTCCAGCAGGTTCACGGCCATGAGCACGACGAAGGAGATCGCCACATTGATCATGACCCAGCGGAAGGCAAGCACATCGTTGTTCGTGCGCCAGAGCTGATAGACCGTGGTGGAGATCGTGGCGGTGCGTCCTGGCGTATAGCCCGCAATCATGCTGGTCGCGCCGTATTCGCCGAGGGCGCGGGCAAAGGCGAGCACCGTGCCGGCGAGAATGCCCTGTCGGCAGCAGGGCATCTGAATGCGCCAGAAGATATACGAATTCGAGAGACCCAGCGTGCGCGCGGAATCACGCAGCGTGGGATCGAACGACTCGAACGCACCGCGCGCCGTGCGGTACATGAGCGGGAACGCCACCATGACAGAGGCAAAAATCGCGCTGTACCACACCATGGTGAGCCGGACGTGGAAAGCGCTCTGCATCCACGCACCAAAGGCGCGGTTCGGCCCGAAGGCGAGCAGCAGAAAATAGCCCACGACCGTTGGCGGAAGCACGAGCGGCAGCGTGAGCACCACGTCCAGCAGACCCTTGATGGCGCGCGGAAGCTTTGCGACCGTTTGGGCAAAAAAGATGCCCAGAAAGAACACGATCACGCAGCTGATCGCCGCGACACGCAGGGAGTTATATAAAGGGTATAGATCCATGCCGACCCCCTCAGTCAGCTTCGCTGACAGCTCCCCCGGAGGGGGATCCAAGTTTCAGCGGTGGTAGATTCCAGATTTACCGCCCGTTTTAGACAACAGGCAAATGTCCGTGATTTCCATATCCTTCTGCACGGCCTTGCACATGTCATAGACCGTGAGGGCGGCGACGGAGACGGCGGTGAGCGCCTCCATCTCGACGCCGGTGACGCCCTGACAGCGCACAGTGGCGGTGATCTCCACGGTGCACTCGACGTCGTTGAGCGCAAAGTCCATATCCACGCCGGTGAGCAGCAGCGTATGGCACATGGGGATCAGATCGGGCGTGCGCTTGGCAGCCATGATGCCCGCAATCTGCGCCGCGCCGAGGACGTCGCCCTTTTTCATGCCGCCGGATTTTACGAGCTCGAAGGTCTCACGGTTCATGCGCACGCGCCCGGCGGCAACGGCGGTGCGGGACGTCTCGGATTTCTCCGAGACGTCCACCATGCGGGCACGCCCGCTGTCGTTAAAGTGGGTAAAGTCGCTCATGCTTACGGAGCTGGGGCAAAGCCGACGGACTGGAACACCGTCATGGCCTCATCGGACTGCAGGAAGGCGAGAAAGTCGCGCGCGGCCTGCTCGTTCTCGGTGATGTTCAGGACAGCCGCGGGATAAATCACCTGACGGCAGAGATCGCTCGTGGCCTCATCGACGACGGTGAGGGCGGCGGAGAAGGCGTCGGTCGCGTAGATGATGCCGGCGTCCACGGTGCCCTCCTTGACCTGCGTGGTGACTTCCTTGACGTTGGAGCCGTAGGTCAGCTTGCCGGAGGATTCGAGCGCGTCCATGATGCCGAGGGCGTTCAGGATCTCGAGGGAGTAAGCGCCGACGGGCACGTCCTCATTGCCGATGCAGAGGAGAGAGAGCTTGTCCGTGCCGAGATCGGCAAAGGTCTCGATGCCCTTGGGGTTCTCGTCCGGAACGGCGAGGACGACCTTGTTCTCGAGCAGATCCACGCGGGTGTCGGAGAGGATGAAATCGAGGCCTTCCTCATTGCCGCCCTCGGCGTCCTTCGCGGCGTCCAGCTGGTTCATCTGCTTCTGCGCGGCGGAGATGAAGATATCGCACACGGCGCCCTCCTGAATCTGGGTCTTCAGCGTGCCGGAGGAGTCGTAGGTCGGAACGATGGTGACGTTCGGCGCGACGGCCTTGTAGAGCGCGATGATCTGATCGAGCGTCTCGGTCATGGAGGCGGCGGCGAAGACGTAGAGCGTGACTTCTTCCGCTTCGACGGCTTCTTCGGAGCCTGCGGGCTCAGCGGCGGGCTCGGTCTTGGATGCGCAGGCGGTGAGTGCGAAGAGCAGTACAAGGCAAAGCAGGACGGAGATGGTCTTTTTCATTTGGAGTTCCTCCTTTATTTATTGGCGAGCGCAGTTATGCGCGGTACCTCTGAGGATTTCCAGACCGTGCTCCAGCGCCGGGAGAATGAACTCGAGGCACTCCTTCACGGCCTTGGGGCTGCCGGGGAGATTGACGATGAGCGTGCCCTTGCGGATGCCCGCGGATGCGCGGGAGAGCATGGCGCGCGGCGTGATCTGAAGCGAGAGATAGCGCATGGCCTCCGGGATGCCGGGTACGGCGCGCTCGGTGACGTCCGCGGTGGCCTCGGGCATGCAGTCACGGGGTGAAAAGCCCGTGCCTCCCGTGGTGAGGAGGAGATCGGCGAGATCGTTGTCGCAGACCTCGCGCATCTGATTTGCGAGCGCCTCGCGGTCATCGGGCAGGAGCGCCCGACCGGTGACTTCATAGCCTGCGGCTGTGACCATTTCCTCAATGCAGGGGCCGGACTTGTCCTCCCGCTCGCCGCGGGAGCCGGCGTCGCTCGCCGTCAAAACAAACACACGAAATGCCATGATTAAGCCTCCTCCATGATCGTCAGCTCATCGCCGACGGAGATGACGCCGCCGTGGAGCACGCGGGTGAACACGCCCTCGCGGGGCATGATGCACTCGCCCATTTTCTGATAAATCGCGCAGCCGGAGTGGCACTCCTTACCGATCTGCGTGAGCTCGAGGACGACGTCGTTGCAGCGAAATTTCGTGCCGACGGGGAGCGCGCGGAAATCATAGCCCTCGACGACGAGATTTTCGCCGAAGGCGCCGTCGATCACCTCGGCGCCGCGTGCTCGGAAGGCCTCGATCTTCTCATGGCTCAGGAGCGAAACCTGCCGATGCCACTTGCCGGCGTGGGAATCGTTTTCGATGCCCCAGTCTTCGATGAATTTGGCGGAACCGACGTTCTGCTTTTCGGTTCCCTTCTTTTCGCTGATGCAGACAGCCAGAACTTTTCCCATGGTGGTTATCCTCCAATTTGACTCATGATGCGCCCCTCCCGGTGCTCCGGGCTGGGGTTGCTAAACTGATGCGAGACGGGCTTGCGCGAGACCGCGTCCTCAATGGCTGCGCGGATCACGTCGTCCGATTCTTTCAGCAGCGGCGCGAGCGCAGCGCCCACGTCATACTGCAGGCAGGTTTTGAGATAGCCCGAGGCCGTGAGGCGCACGCGGTTGCAGCGCTCGCAGAACTGATGGCTCACGGCGCTGATGAAGCCGATCTTGCCCTTGAAGTCCGGCAGCGAGCAATAATGCGCGGGGCCGTTGCCGAGCGGGGAGTCATAAGGCGTGAGCGGGCCATAAACGCGCTCGAGCGCGGCGGAGACCTCCGCCTCCGTGCAGGGAGCGCTCCCCTGCCCTATGCCGATGGGCATGAGCTCGATAAAGCGCACGGTGAGCGGCCGATCCTTTGCAAGCGCGGCGAGGGCGATCCAGTCGTCCTCCGCGCCGGCCATGGAAACGCAGTTGATTTTAAGATTCAGCCCAGGCACGGCGAGAGCAGCGTTGAGTCCTTCAAGCACCTGCGGCAGACAGTCGCGGCGGGTGCGCTCGGCAAAGCGCGCGGGATCAAGCGTATCGAGGCTCAAATTGATACCGTCAATCCCGGCATCCAAAAGCGCGGGCAGCTGATGTTTGAGATCGACGCCGTTGGTCGTGATCGTGACGCTCTGCACACCGTCAATCTTTCGGAGCGAACGGATGAAATCCGCAAGCCCCTTTCGCACCAGCGGCTCGCCGCCGGTGAGCTTGAACTTCGTGACGCCGAGGGAGGCGAAGATGCGGCACAGACGCAGCAGCTCCTCATAGCGCAGGATCTCCGTGTGCGGCAGCCACCGGACGCCCTCCTCGGGCATGCAGTAGGTGCAGCGGAGCGAACAGCGATCCGTGACGGAGATGCGCAGATAGTCGATGTTTCGTCCGAGAGAGTCAATCATTGGCGCGCCTCCTTTTTGAGCAGATCGGCCAAATCTTCCACGTCCTCGAACCCGAAGGTCGGCACGCCGGGAACACGGCAGGCCGTGTCCGTGACAAGGGCGAGGAGCGTTTCTTTTTTGCAGACAGGCGATTCCGATACGCCGGAGCGGACAAGCTCGACCTTGGGATAGTCCGTCCACTTGAAGCCCTCGAGGAGGATGAGCTCCGCCTCGGGATAGAGGTCGATGAGGTCTTTTTCCGTGACGGCGGCGAATTTGACAGCCTGAAACTTCTCCCCGTCGAAGATGGCGGCGCCCATGGCGCCGGCTGCAAGAAAGCGGCAGGTGTCCGTGCCCTCGCGGTCGGCGGCGAAGGAGTGGCCGTCGTGCTTCAAAACGGCGGTTTTGACTCCGCGCACGTTCAATGCGGGGATCAGCTTCTCAATCAGTGTCGTCTTGCCGGAGTTTTTCACGCCGGAGACGGCGATTACAGCAGCCATACCTTCACCCGGCTCTCTTTTTTCAGCGGCTCGGAGATCGGCGGGATCTCGGCGAGGCAGTTCGTGCCGACGGCGGAGGCCAGCTGCCCGGAGGAGTGACCCTGCGGGATGGTGACGACGCCGTTTTGGAACACGGCGCGCACAAAGCGGCGACCCTTGCCGGTTTTCGTGAAGTCCTCCGCCAGTACACCATCGGCGACGACGGGGTTCAGATCGGCGCAGCCGGAGAGCTTCGAGAGCAGCGGGCGGGCGAAAAGCTCGAACGTGGCGCTCGCGGCAAAGGGATTGCCGGAGAGGCTCAGGAGCGGGCGCTCGCGATAGAGCGAGAACATGACGGGAGATCCCGGCTTGAGCCGCACCTGCCAGAAGATCTGATCGGCAAAGAGGAGCGGCAGCGTCTCATGCAGAATGTCCTTCGCGCCGACGCTGACGCCGCCGGTCGTGATAATGACGTCCGCGTTCTCGGCGGCCTCATAGATCGCATCGGCGAGGGCGTCCGCGCTGTCGGAGAAGAGCGGCAGGAGCGTGGTGAGCTCGGCGCCGAGCTCCTGCAGACGCGAGGCGATCACGGCGGCATTGGAGGAATAGATCTTCCCCGGCGGGAGCGGACGCGTGTCGTTCGGCACGAGCTCATCGCCGGTGCAGAAGACGGCGCAGCGCACCTTGTGATAGACAGGGAGCATGATCTCCTCGCGGAACAGCCCCGCGGAGGCAAGCACGCCGAGCGCGTTGCCCGTCAGGCGCGTGCCCGCAGGCAGCAGGAGGTCGCCAGCCTTGAAATCACAGCCTGCGGCACAGTAATTGTCATTGGGCTGCAGCGCCTGAAAAAGCCGCACAGTCTCTTGACCGCCGTCGGTGTCCTCCTGACGGATGACGCAGTCGCAGCCGGCGGGAATGGGCGCGCCGGTCATGAGGCGGACGGCCTCGCCGGGCTGCACCTCGCGGTCGGTCCAGGAGCCGGCGTATAGTGTTTCGACGACGCGGAGCGTGACGGGAGATTCTTTGGAAGCGCCGGCGCTGTCGGCAGCGCGAAACGCATAGCCATCCAGCGGGGAGCGCGGCCAGGGCGGCTGGTTCATCGGCGCGCAGACGTCCTCCGAGAGGACGCGGCCCTGCGCGCGCGTGGCGCGGATATGCCCCGCCTCGACGGGGCGGACGTTGGCTTCAATCAGTTCAATGGCTCTCTCTACGGAGATTCCGGTTTCCATACTTCTTACATTCCCTTTCCAAAGCCGCAGTTGGGCCAGGTGCAGACCTTGCAGCCGAGGCAAAGTCCGCCGTGGCCGAGCTTCTTGAGATCGCGGGTCGTGACGCGCACGCCCGCCGCGACGCGCGGCAGCATCAGATCAAAAATCGTGGTAGCGGCGTACATGACGCAGCCGGGCAGACCCATGACGGGCGTGCCGTCGGCAAAATAGCCGAGGAGGAACATGGCGCCGGGCAGGACGGGGGCGCCGTAGGTGACGATCTCGCAGCCGGTGGCCTTGATGGCGCCGGGCGTGCGGTCATCCGGATCGACGCTCATGCCGCCGGTGCAGAGGATGAGATCGACGCCCGCGGTGTGAAAGTCATTCACCGCCTGCGTGATGGCGGCCATATCGTCGCCGGGCGTGCAGTGGTGCGTGACCTCCATGCCGTATTTCTTGAGCTTCGAGATAATGACCGGGGTGAATTTATCCTCAATTCTCCCCTTGAGCACCTCGTTTCCGGTCGTGACGAGGCCGACGGTGCGGAGCTTGAAGGGCAGGATCTCGAGCAGGGGCTTTCCGGCGACAATGTTCTCCGCCTCGAGCAGAGGCTGCTCCTCGATCACGAGCGGAATGACACGGGTGCCGGCGAGCTTATCGCCTGCTTTCACAGGCGTATTGGTATGGCGCGTGGCGATCATGAGCTGGTCGATGCTGTTGACCTGCTCGAGCCGCTCGACGTCCACGCGGAAGAGACCGTCGCACTCGGCAAAGAGCTCGATCTTCCCTTCCTTGGGGTCGCTTGCGCGCATGTTTTCATTCTGGCACATGGCGCGCATGCGCTCTGCCGCCTCGTCCTCGTGGAGCATGCCCTCGGTCTTCTCCCAGACGAAGAGGGTCTCCTTGCCCATGCTGAGGAGCACAGGGATGTCCTCTTCCGTGACAACGTGCCCTTTGCGGAAGCGGGCGTCCTTCGTGACGCCGGGGATGATCTGCGTCATGTCATGGCAGAGAACGTGGCCGACGGCCTCGGTGGTTTTGATTTCCTTCATTTGGATCACCTCAACGAAAAAAGGAGTGGTCTGTCGAAAGAAACAGACCACTCCCGTCTGGATATACGTTTCCCTTGGGAATGACAAGTCCGTTTCCTTTTCAAGCAGGAAGGCGGCGCCGTTTCCGGCGTCACCCCGTCCGGTCGGCCATGGGCGGAGCCTTTAGGCCGAAGGGATCGGAAACATCTTTGGTTTATTTTAACATGTCAGGCAGCGTATTGCAACAAAAAAGTAGTCGGAATCACGCCATGATGCGGATGACGTCGTACTTCTCCGGCGCTTCGAGCACCTTGGCAGCCTGAAAGAGGTTGTGGCAGACGGCGGCATTGTAGACCTTGCGTCCGCCCTTCTTCTTGAAGGAGATCTCCTCGGGCTCTCCATTCAGCTTCCAGCCCTCGCAGTTGAGCAAATCCTCGTAGCGCGCTTCCTTCTCATAGTCGGCGATGTTCTCGACCTCGGCGGGCAGGCGGCGATGCGGGGCGCCGCCGGTGCGCTCGATGATGCGATAGAGCTCGCGCGTGTTCACGAAGTAATCGACGAGACCGGTGTCCTCCATCTCGGCGGCAAAGCCGTTGTGGCGGCTCACGTTCACGAGCTTCCAGTCCGGATGCTCGGCACGCAGCTTCTCGCCGAAGAGCGTCTGCATGGAATCATAGAACGCGAAGGAGTCCTTCAGCTGCGGGAATTTGGCGTTGAGGAAGGTCTTGGCGGCGTAGCTGTCGGTCATGATGATCGTGCCCTTGCCGAGGTGGGCGTCGAGAATGTCAGCGGCCTGCTTCAGGCTCTGCGCCTTCGCCCAGCCGGGGCTGTAGACATGTGCAACGCCGAACTTCTTGAGAGACGCGGCGAGCTGCTCATAGGTAAACTCCTTGCCGTAAAGCGCCTGGAGCTCCTTCATGACGCAGCCGCAAAGCATGGCGGCGACGGTCGTATCGCGCTCATGGCCGTGATAGACGATCTCGTCCTTGTGCTCGCGCATGAAGAGCGCGCCGGTCGGGCAGACGTCCACGCAGCGGCCGCAGCGGAGACATCCGTCCGCCATGAGGCCGTTCTTCGCGCCGACGGTGCTTCCCTTCTCGGTCTTCACCATGCCGAGGATGCCCATGCCCTGCGCCTTGCAGACGTCGACACAGCGGCGGCACTTGATGCACTTATTCCCATCGCGCACCATGACGCCGGTACTCTCATCGACGGGGAAATCGTTCTGCTGCGGCTCGAACGGGAGCTGGCTGATGCCAAACTCGCGGGCCAGCGCCTGCAGCTCGCAGAAGCCCTCGCGCTCGCAGTCGCAGTAGAAGCAGTTCTGGCAAAACCAGGGATCGAGATCCTCGATGCGGGTGCCGCCGGTGCGGGCACAGTGGTGACAGTCGACCTTGTGCTGGCGGAACATCTCGGTGAGGGTCGCCTTGCGGAGGTCAAAGAGCGCGGGGCTGTCAGTGGTGACGTTCATGCCCTCGGCAACCTTGACGGCGCAGGAGAGCTTTTCCTTCTTGTCGCCCTCTACCTGCACGACGCAGAGCTTGCAGGCGGCGTGGGGGCCCATGCCCTCATAGGCGCAGAGCGTGGGGATGCGGATCCCGGCGGACTTGGCCGCCTCGAGAATGGTCGTTCCGGCAGGAACGGAAACGGCAGCGCCGTTGATGGTCAGATTCACATTCGCCATGGTATTGCACCTCCTCAAACCGCTTCGACCCGGCAGGGCGTGAAGCGCACGCACGGGTTGCCGGTGATTTCATCCATGTTATCCCAGTTGAAGACCTGTCCGCCGCTGACGCCCTCGACCTCGCCCTCGAACTTGAGGCCGTAGTGATGCGGGAACATGGCGTAGCCGCGGTTGACCTGATAGCTGATCTCAAGCGGGATTTCGGCAGAGCCGCCCTTCGTCGTAACACGCACCAGCTGGCCGTCGGCAAAGCCGTAGGCCGCGGCGTCGTCCGGGTTCATAAGGAAGGTATACATGCTCTTATGGTAGCGATTCATATTCTTCATGTAGCGCGTCATGGAGTTCAGGCCGTCCTCGGTGTGGCGGCCGGAGGACATGATCAGCGGGAACTCCTCCGTCGGCGTGACGGCGGCGTCCTCAGACTCCGGCGTGAGATTGGAAACCGCCTCGAAGATCTCATCGCAATAGAGGTGGATTTTCTTATCCTTGTGGTGGACGTGCTGCTTGAGATATTCCTCGGGCTTGTCATTGTCCGCAATGCCGACGACGGCGCCCTCCGGGTGCTTGAGCACCTGCTCGAAGGCCGCGTCCAGCGCGCAGAAATTATCGAGTCCCGGCATCCTTTCCATCAGCGGATGGAAGCCGAGCTTCGGGTGACCTGCCTTGGCGCAGAGACCGGGGGCCATCGGCGTGGTCATCAGCGCGCCCCAGGCGACGCCCTTTGTGGCGGAGCCCCAGGCTCTGCCGAGCGTTGCGCCGAGAATGCCGGTGCGGATCTGATAATATTTCATGCCCGTGCCGCCGAGATAGGCGAGGAACGCGAAGAGAAACGGCATACGGTCGCCGGTTTTTACGGCCTTGTCCGCCGCAGCGTCGAGCCACTTGGGGATCTTCGGGAACGCACCGGAGACCTTTGCGATCTCCACAAAGACGTCGCACATGTCGCGGCGCTCCGCAATCGTGTCGATCACGGGCGGGCGCAGCGCCATGACGCACTCGGGGAAGTTCATCTGGAAGGCGTTGAACTCATAGCGCTCGAGCGCGCTCTTGGCGGGCAGGACATAGTCGGCAAACTCGCAGTCCTCCGTCCACGCAATGTCGCAGACGACAAGCAGATCGAGGTTCTTGAACGCCTTTTCCACCATCTTGGAATCCGGATAAGAGCGCATGGGCGAGCCGAGCGTGCGGATCGCGGCGCGGATGCGGTCGGGCCGATCAGAGAGCATCTCGACGGGCATGATGCAGGACGGGAAGGTCTCGAGCACGGGGAAGCGATTCGTAACGGGCGTACGCCAGACCTTGGGATTGGTGTCCTCATGGATGGTCTCGCCGCGGGTCGCCCAGAGCTCGTGCGTGATCGTGGCGCCGGGCACCATCGCAACGCCGCAGATGACCGTCAGCATGATGATCAGATAGCTGCCGAGCGTGCTGTGGCGGCCGCAGAAGATGCCGAGATCCTGATGGACGCCCCATTTTCTCGTGGTGAGGATCTTTGCAAGGTTCTCCATCTCCTCCATCGTGACGCCCGCGACGCGGAAGCATTCTTCAATGTTGGTGGTATAGAACCACGGACGGACCTTATCGAGATCCTTGACGTACTTTCTGCAGTATTCCTTGTTCTCCCAGCCGCGGCGCAGGATGAGCGCAATGAGGCCCTTGAGCATGATTGCATCCGTGCCGGGGCGGTTGGCAATGTGGATGTCCGCCATACGCGCGGATTCGCTCATGCGCGGGTCGATCACGATAAGGAGCTTATCAGGATTTTCGGACGCCTCACGGATGTTCTTTCTGGCGTCGCACATCTGGTGCGTGACATAGGAGTTGGAGCCCCAGAGCACCATAACCTCACAGCCGGTATCGTCCGGCTCGGTGAAGGAAACCTGGTCGCCGTAGATTTTGCCGTGGCTCCACCAGTTGCCGAGGAACTCGAAGCCGATGGGGTTGAAGATGTACTGCCCGCCGAGGCCGTTGATGAGCGCCTTGAGGAAGATGAGCTCACTCTGGCCGCCGCCGGAGGCGCCGCCGATGCCGCACACGGCGCGGGGGCCGTACTGATCGACGATGGAGCGCAGCTTGTTGCCGATCTCCAGAATCGCCTGATCCCAGGAAATGCGCTGAAGCTCGCCGTTGACGCGCTTCAGCGGATAATCCAGACGGTCGCCGTGGTGCATGAAATACTTCGTGTTGCGGCCCTTGCGGCAGGCATAGCCGTGGGAGCGCGGACTGTCCGGGTCGGCGCGGGAGGAGATGATTTCGTTGTTCTCCACCTCGACCTCCAGACCGCAGCTGACGCCGCAGACGGTACATTGTGTTTTCTTCCATTCGCCCATAGAAAATCCTCCTTCAAACCAGATTTGTTGGCGGATCTCTTTTCCGTGGGAAGGCGCAGTCGTTTCCGGCCGCACCCCGGTGTGCACTGGCACACGGCCTGCCGCCGTATCAAACGACTTAGGCAAGCAGGCTCGAGGTCCAAAAAGCAGGCGTATGTAAAGTGTTTTTCTTATTTTATCAGACAGAACTTCGCCACGCAATCCGTTATCCTACAGATTCGAGGCACAGAATCGCGATTTTGTGTCAGCTGCGCTTTCCATCAGGCAGGTTTTGACAAATACGCGTGAAACCATTACAATAAAAAATGATCGGAGGGGATTGCATGTCTGAATCGGAGAGAAACAAGCTCGCTATCGCCGAAGCGATGAAGCGCCTGATGCGTGAGACGCCCATCGAGAAGATCACAACCGACCGGATCCTGGAGAACGCGGGCGTGAGCCGGCGGAGCTTCTACCGCTATTTCAAGGACAAATACGATCTGCTGGAGTGGATCTATAATTACGATTTCTGCCGCTTCGTCGATGTGCGGCCGGAGAAGTCGATCTGGGACTATTACCCCGACATTCTGCGCTCGCTGCGCGCCGACCCGGAGTTTTACGGCAACGCCTTCGTCTATGCGGGGCAGAATTCCTTCCGCGCGTTCTGCTTCGAGAAGCTCTTCCCGCTCATCATGACGGACTTCGGCGACATCTTTCCCGACGTCGAGACCGCGCGGTTCGTGGTTCGCCGGTACGTCTACATGTTCTTCGACGGGTATATCTGGTGGCTCAAGCAGAAGGAGCCGATGTCCGCCGGGGAATTCGAGACGCTGAGCAAGGGCATTACCCGGGCGACGATTGACGGCATCCGGCGCTCATTTGAGAAGTCGGAGCGCTATCGGCAGAACGGCTCGTGAAGTGTTCAGGGAACATTTTATCATATTTGTGACAGGTTCACAAGCAAAAAATGTGACAAATCAAGGCTTTCGGTTTTGTCGGAAATGAAAAACCGCCGCTGATCAGGGAAGGAGCTTCCGTCAGCGGCGGTTTTGATTGTATGATTGAGCGAATTCGCCTAAAATCGGCAACCGAATCGGCGGTTCTGCACGGCGCGAGAGGGCATCGCGCCCTACATAGACAGGCGGTCCTGTGTCAGACAATGGCGGTCTCCCCCTCCAAGGGGAGATGCATGGCGTCGATGAGGCATTGCCTCGCGCCAGGAATGTCTCTCGCGCGGAGGAGGCGGTAGATCTCCTCCGCGTTTTCCATGACGGCGGTCATGCCGTTTTTCTCCATGAAGGTCTGATACATGAGCAGCTGGTGCGGAATGGTGGAATGATAGATGAGCGCGAGAAAGCTGTTGCCGGAGAGCTGATACATGCGGTGGAAAAACCGCGTGATGCGCTCGCTCGCCTCGGCAAAATCCGCGCTGCGGCTGAAATCCTCCAGCAGAGCGCCGAGCTCATCGAGCTGCGCGTCCGCAGCGCGCTGAATGACCCACTCGGCAATGTCCGGGTCGATGGCCATGCGCGCCTCACAGAAATTGCGCACCTCGGCCGCACCGAGCTTGCCGCCGTGGAAGCGGATGAGCGAGATGAGCGCCTCGGGCGTGCCGCGCTGCAGATAGTCCGCGACAAAAACGCCCTGCCGCGGCACGATCTCCACAAAGCCCTTGGCCGCGAGCTCGCCCAGACCGGTGTTCACCGTGGTGAGGCTCACGTCCATCAGCTTGCAGAGCTCGCGCGCGCTCGGAAGGCGCTCACCGAGCTTCCGCTCGCCGGAGAGAATCTGGCTTTCAATCGTGCGGACAAACTGCTCGCGCACGGAAGCGGCGCCGGCTTTCTTGGTCATAGGTCTGTTCTCCTTGCTGTGATCTGATTTTTGAATATCAGTATAACATAAACGACGCGGTTCTGCAAACGAAGCGTCGCAGGCTCTTTTTTGTGAGGAAATACAGTTTCCTCTTTTCTCGCGCGCTTTTTTATGGTATTCTAGTCAAAGAAATGCTTTTCATGGAGGGATCGCGATGGCAACGCTGGATGAGGCTCTGCAGGCTCTCCCCTTTTGGGAACACTTAACCGATGATCAGAAGCAGACGGCGAGAGGCGCCTCGCGCATCGTGCCCTATCAGAAGGGCGAGATGATCCACTCCTGCACGGGAGAATGTCTCGGACTGATCGCCGTACAGACGGGCAAGATCCGCGCTTATATGACGAGCGAGGACGGGCGCGAGATTGCGCTCTATCGCCTCTTCGAGGGCGACGCGTGCGTGCTCGCGGCAAGCTGCGTGATCCGGCAGATCACCTTCGACGTGCAGCTCGTGGCCGACGTGGACACAGAGCTGCTGGTCCTGAATGCGCACAGCTTCTCACTGCTTTCAAAGCAGAACGTCTATGTGGAGTGCTGCATGTACAAGCTCGCGACGGAGCGGTTTTCCGACGTAATGTGGTCGATGCAGCAGCTGCTCTTCACGAGTTTTGACAAGCGTCTGGCGCAGCATCTCTGGGATGAATCGCAGCAGGGGCGCGAGCCGATTCGCGCCACGCATGAGCAGCTGGCGAAGGACACCGGCGCCGTGCGCGAGACCGTGACGCGCATGCTCCGCAGCTTTGCTGAGGACGGCATGGTCAAGCTCGGCCGCGGCACCGTGACGATCACGGATCGGGAGAAAATAAAAAAGCTGGCGTTAATGTGACAAGAACACAGAAAGAAACGGCTCGAATCCGGTATACTAAGGCCAGTCAAAAAAATATACCGAAAAGGAGATTTAAACCATGATTACTGTGATTACGAAGGACAATTTCCAGGCCGAGGTTCTGCAGTCTGACAAGCCCGTGCTCATCGACTTCTGGGCTTCCTGGTGCGGCCCCTGCAGAATGCTCTCCCCCGTTGTGGATCAGATCGCGGACGAGAACCCCGATATCAAGGTCGGCAAGGTCAACGTGGACGACGAGCCCGAGCTCGCCGGTCAGTTCGGCGTGATGAGCATCCCCACGCTGCTCGTGTTCAAGGACGGCAAGCTCGCCGGTCAGAGCGTCGGCGTGCGCCCGAAGGACTATATCCTCGAGATGCTCGGAAAATAATGTGAATACCGTCATCAGCCGGAGCATCCCTCCGGCTTGCTGACGTTTAGGCTGACGGGAGAAGAACCCGTGCCGGTTTTTTCGGGCAGATTTCCGCCCATGCTGCTTCAAATCCCTTGCAAATCCGGCGAGGATTCGCTTCGGAATTTTCATTGCCTGAACGAAAATCTGCTCCGCAAAAACTGCTTTGCACCTCACAGCATGCAATTTTGGAGGGATTTTCGCTGCGGCGGACGAAGCCTTGCTGGCGCAAGGCGAGGACAACAAAGTGAAAAGCGCCCAAATGGGCTGCTGTGAGGCGGTACGTGTTCGTCTCCCGTCAGCCTATGGAGAAAAACGAAAACTGTGTATAGGAGGACTTTTTCATGCACTGCACGATGAAAATCTATGACGATCTGCACTGGGTCGGCGCGTCTGACCGCCGTCTGGCTCTGTTCGAGAGCGTCTACCCCATCCCCCGCGGCGTGAGCTACAACGCCTATGTCCTGCTCGACGAGAAGACCGTTCTGTTTGACACGGTGGATCACTCCGTGTCCGGTCAGTTCTTCGAGAACGTGGCGCACGTCCTGAACGGCCGTCCGCTCGATTACATTGTGGTGCACCACATGGAGCCCGACCACGCCAAGACCCTGGGCGACACCGTGCTGCGCTATCCCGACGCGAAGATCATCTGCAACGAGAAGATCCGCGACATGATCAAGAACTACTTCGAGTTCGACATCGACTCCCGCGCGATCCTCATGAACGAGGGCGACACGTTCTGCTTCGGCAAGCACACCTTCGCGTTCGTCATGGCACCGATGGTTCACTGGCCCGAGGTCATGGTGAGCTTCGACGTGACAACCGGCACGCTCTTCTCCGCCGACGCCTTCGGCACCTTCGGCGCGCTCAACGGCAACCTCTTTGCCGACGAATATGACTTCGAGCACGACTGGCTGCCCGACGCCCGCCGCTACTTCACGAACATCGTGGGCAAATACGGCACGCAGGTGCAGGCGCTGCTGAAGAAGGCCGCCACGCTTGACATCCGCATGATCTGCCCGCTGCACGGCCCCGTGTGGCGCAAGAACATTGGCTGGTTCGTCGACAAGTACGACAAGTGGAGCACCTACACGCCTGAGGACAACGGCGTGATGATCGCCTATGCCTCCGTCTACGGCAACACCGAGAACACCGCCCACGTGCTGGCCTCCATGCTGGCCGAGCGCGGCGTGCGCAACATCGCCATGTACGACGTGAGCCAGACGCACGCGAGCGTGATCGTGGCCGAGGCCTTCCGCTGCAGCCACCTCGTCTTTGCCTCCACGACCTATAACGCGGGCATCTTCGTGAACATGGAAAACACCCTGCATGACATCGCGGCGCACAACGTGCTCAACCGCAAGGTCGCCATCATCGAGAACGGCTCCTGGGCTCCGACCTCCGGCGGCCTGATGCGCAACATCCTCAAGCCGCTCAAGGGCATTGAGTTCCTGAACGACCGCTTCACCATCAAATCCTCCCTCAAGGAAGGCCAGCTGCCCGAGCTGGAGGCCCTCGCCGACGCGATCTGCGAGAGCATCCCGAAGCCGCGGCCCATTGTGAACGAGGGTCCGCAGAACCCCGCGGCGCTCTTCAAGTTCACCTACGGCCTGTACGCCCTCGGCGCTAAGGAAGGCGACAAGGACAACATCTGCGTGATCAACACCGCGCAGCAGATGGCCAACAAGCCCGAGCGCATCTCCATCTCCGTCATCAAGGCGAACTACACCTGCGGCATGATCGAGCGCACCGGCAAGTTCACGCTCGGCATCCTCACGAAGGAAGTGCCCTTCAGCTTCTTCCAGCGCTTCGGCTTCCAGTCCGGCGCCGACACCGACAAGCTCGAGGGCTTCGACTTCGTCGAGCGCGCCGAGAACGGCATCCTCTATCCGAACCGCTACATCAACGCCATGTTCTCCTGCAACGTGCTCGAGAGCTATGACCAGGGCAGCCACCGCATGTTCATCGCCGAGATCGTGGAAAGCAAGGTCTTCTCCAACGACGAGGGCGTGACCTACGATTACTACCGCTCCAACATCAAGCCCGCGCCGAAGCCGCTCGCCAAGGCCGAGGGCGCCTGCTGGGTCTGCTCCGTCTGCGGCTACGTCTACGAGGGCGAGGAGATCCCCGCCGACTTCACCTGCCCGCTCTGCAAGCACCCCGCCAGCGACTTCACCAAGCGCGAGGCCACCCCGGGCGATGACCGCGTGGGTTGGGTCTGCAGCGTGTGCGGCTACGTCTACGAGGGCGAGACCATGCCCGACGACTTTGTCTGCCCGCTCTGCAACCACACCAAGGCCGACTTCAAGCCGCTCGAGTAATTCGAGAAACATCACAAAGTACCGCATCCCCTCCGCTTCTGCGGTGGGGATGCTTTTTGATTATGGGTTTGCATGCGCTAACAAGATGTGATATGATAAGGAAAACCTATCTTTCAGAAAGGAGCGCACATCCATGAAGCATCATAAATACTGGGCCATCTGCACCATGTTCTGCTTTCTGATGACCATGTACACCGGACACAAGCACATTTAAGACGAAAACCCCTTCGAGAGAAGGGGTTTTTAATGACTGGCGAAAAACCTGTTTTCGCCAGTCTGAAAGGGATACTCGCGCTCCATCGCCCTTCGGTTGGTCGGCGCGAGGGCTCGCGTAGCGCTTCGCCTCAGGGAGTTTTTCCGCCGCACATGTCGCCGGAAAAACATTTGATTTCTTCACGCCTTTCGAGGCGCGAACTCTGCGAGACTTTTGTATTTATAATTTACGCATCCCATTGGTATTTTTTCATATCGACATTTCCGTTTGGCAGGAATTCGACGCCCTCCTCACGGAGAAGCGGCTCCTGCTCGTGGAAATACGGCGCGAGGCGGCCTGCGTGGTTGACGACGCGGTGACAGGGAAAGTCGCCGTAGCGCTCCGCCATGCTGAGCACCTTGCCGACAAGGCGGGAATTGCGATCTCGCCCGATCAGCCGCGCAATCTGCCCATAGGAGGCGACGCGGCCGTACGGGATCTCCCCGACGGCGGAGAGAATTTCATAGATCAGGCTTTCATCCAAAACGGGCTTCATAATCCGTTACTCCCATTTTCAGATTCCCTGTCATGCTGAGCGGAGCGCATCAGCGCGCAGCCGAAGGATCTTGGCTTGGAAGCAAAAGAAACCAACCAGCTTCTGTCCGGCTGTGATGCCAAGATTCTTCGACTCCGCTTCGCTGCGCTCAGGATGACATATCAGTTACGTTCATTATAATCCCACAGGAAACAGAAATCAACGCGCTTGACGGGCTCGGTATAATATAGACAAAGGAAACGAAAGAGGCTGATCCCATGAATCAGGCAGAAAAACGGCGATATCTCATTGACGCGCTGCTCTCGGAGCAGCCACGGTATCACGGAACGAAAATTCCTTCTGACGAAGCGGAGCAGCGGCAGCTGCTGCGGGGGCTGATGAACATCCGCCTGCCGGGTGCGGTTGATAACGATATTCTCCGCGTACAGGACGAATACCTGCGCGAAGCCATCACGGAGCGTGGAATCACGGACGTGGATGACCTGACGCCGGTGGAGCCGGGGATTTTTCTCTGGCAGGGCGATATCACGACGCTCCGGTGCGACGCGATTGTGAACGCCGCGAATTCCGGCATGACCGGCTGCTACCAGCCCTGCCACAGCTGCATCGACAACTGCATCCACACCTACGCGGGCATGCAGCTTCGAAACGCCTGCGCCGAGATCATGGCGGCGCAGGGGCACGAGGAGCCGACCGGGCAGGCAAAGATCACGCCGGGGTTCAATCTCCCCTGCCGCTATGTGATCCACACCGTCGGCCCGATTGTGGAGGGGCGGCTGACGAAGCGTCACGAGGCGCAGCTCGCCTCCTGCTATCGGTCGTGCCTGCAGCTGGCGGAGGAAAACAGATGCGGATCCATCGCCTTCTGCTGCATCTCCACGGGCGTGTTCGGCTTTCCGAAGAAGGAGGCCGCGGAGATTGCAATCCGCACGGTACGGGATTGGAAGGCAGAGACGGGCAGCGGCATCAACGTCATCTTCAACGTATACAGCGACCGGTCACTGGCACTGTACCGGCAAAAGCTCCACGGATAAGGAAAAGGCGAATTCTTTGCGAATTCGCCTTTTTCGTTATTTCAGAACGCTCAGAATCTCGCTCGCGTCTCCCGCGAGACAGATGGACTGGCTGCGAATCTCGTCCGGACAGTCGGCGTGGCTGCGGCTCATGCAGACGTAGGTCGCGTTCGGATTTTTCGCCGTCCGGCGCCAGAACGGGTATTTGATGATGACCGGCGTATTGTATCCGACGCCGATTTCCCAATAGGCCACCTTCTTCCCGTCATGTAAGCGCAGGAAGTCTTGATAGCGCCCGCTCGCCTGCCGCCAGCCGGCGTCCTCGACGAACGTGTCGTCCGCGCGGAGGTTCATCGTCATCGGGCGCCCGCAGCGGGGGCAGCGCGGCACCAGCTCGGTCGGAACCGTCATCTGGATCTCGCTCCAATTCGGCTCCTCGAGCTCGCCGTTCTCCGTGATCTGAAAGCCCTGCGCAAGGAGCATCTGCCGCACGGTCTCCTCGTTGTCATACGTCTCGTCATGGCACGGGCGGCTGCACTGCCAGAGGCCGTAATCTCCCTGCGTGTAGAACAGGCGCCGCTTGTCAAAGCCCGCGCGCTGGAAACAGTGATCGACATTCGTGGTCAGGACAAAATAGTCCTTGTCCTTGACGATCTCGTGCAGCTTTGAATAGAGCTCTGACGGGATCGGCGCATAGCGGTTGATCCAGATGTGGCGGCTCCACCACGCCCAATATTCCTCGAGCGAGGCAAAGGGATAGAACCCGCCGGAATACATATCCGGGATCTGATATTTCTCGATAAAGTCCTTGAAGTACCGCTCAAAGCGTGCTCCGGCGTAAGCATAGCCCGCCGCGGTGGAGAGACCGGCGCCCGCGCCGATGACGACCGCATCTGCGTTCTGCAGGGCGGCTTTGAGCCGCCGGATGCTTTCTTCCGTGGTTTCAGGTTGCGTTGTCTTTCTGAATCTTTCAAACATGGGTATTCACTCGGTTCCCTCTCTTTGTACCGCCTGCAGGGTGTCGTTTACCACGTCTGCAAGCGTCGTCTGCTTTAATTGATCCTCCATCGCGCGCTGGGCTTCAGAGAGTCTGCCGTCGAGCACATGATGGATGTTTCTCCCGACCGGGCACTCCGGGTTCGGCTGCTCATGAAAATGAAACAGCCCCTCTTCGGAATCCACGCTGCCGACCGCCTGATAGACGTCGTAGAGCGTGATCGCGTCGAGCGGCTTTGCCGGCTCCGCCCCGCTGCTTCCGCGCCGTGTCTGCACCAATCCCGCCGCGCGAAGCTGCGAGATCACCGTGCGGACGATCACAGGATTGACGCCGATGCTGCCGGCCAGAAATTCGCTGTTCACGCGATCCATGTCTTTGAAAACATCAATGGCGGTGATGATGTGTATGCCGATGGTAAATTTACTTCCGATTTGCATATGCTGCCTCCGTATGTTATCAGCTGATAGTTGTAATATATCGCATTACAACTAAGTTGTCAATATTTATTTTACATCTTTTTTCTTGCGTGAATCATGTCTCGATCAGGAAACCTTTCTGCGATGGTTTGACGATCTGAGTGAAACCTTTTCAAGGCGCCTTGTGTTATTATGGATGAACGGCCGTTCAAAAGAACTCATCAGAGGAGGTGACGGCTTGAACGACGCAAAAGCGCTTCGCGCGCTGCAAAGAGGCTCTGAGGACGCACTCGCCTGGATCATCGACCGATACAGCGCCTATGTGTACACGGTTGCGTTTCATATTGTCGGGCAGTCCATGTCTCCCGCCGATGCGGAAGAGGTCGCGGCCGACGTGTTTGCAGCGCTCTGGAAGCATGCTGAGACCATCAAGCCGTCCTCGCTTAAAAGCTGGCTGGGTACGGTCGCCCGAAATACGGCAAAGAACAAGCTTCGCTCCGCCGGACAGACGCTCCCGCTGGAAGACGATCTTCTGATTCTCGAAAGGGATTCGGCAGAAGATGAAATCCTGCGGCGGGAACAGAGTAAGCTAGTGCGGCAGGCCGTTCTTGCGATGCCGTATCCCGACCGCGAAATCTTTCTGCGGCACTATTACTACTGCCAAAAGCTGGAGACAATCGCGCAGGAGATGGATATGAACCTCTCAACCGTAAAAACCAGACTGCGGCGAGGGAGAGAAAAGCTGCGCTCTGTATTGGAACAGGATGTACTGGACAAAGGAGGTACCTGATATGCAAGTCACCATTTCCGATCTGCTCGACAACATGGAGGCTCCGGACGTCGGCCTTTCAGAGCTGCAAGGCGCCTCCGCAAAACGGATCAAGGAGATCGCAATGAAGAAAACGCAAGCAGACAACGCGCACGGAACCGTCCGGCGCAAACGGCTCGGCGTGATCATTCTCGCTGCGGCGCTGGCGCTCACGCTCAGCATCACGGCGCTCGCGGCCTATCACAACAGCTTTTTCAAGAATGTGTTCGGCACCGGCGTGCAAGGGCAGGAAGCGCACGACGTCGTGCTGCCCGGCGAGGGAGAAGGGCTCGACAAGGTCGAGCATTTTCCCGCGATTGAGCGCGTGGATGTGGACGCGGAGAAGGCTGAGGCGCTGGTCGGCGCATACGTCACGGAGATTGGCCAGAGCGTCAAGCTCGGAAACTACACCTTCACGCTGGAAAATATGGTGCTGGATGAAAACGGCATCGGCGCGCTGACGGTGCATGTGGAAAACCCGGACGGCCACGGCATTCGCTATGACGGCAGGGACGAGGCTCTGCCGTTCAGCATGGATGTGGAGCAAGGCCGTGGAGAGAACCGCTTCATGGACAGCCGTGAAGAATATCTGGCTGCGGAGAGCTTTACGGACACACAGGCCGATTACGTTATCTATGTGACGCCGCTTGAAGTACTTCCGACCGGCGAGGATCTCTCGCTGTGCATCCAGCTCCGTCAGCCGGAGAAGGAGGCGTCGGATTGGCCGACTGCTTCGATTCCGCTTCCAATCGAGAATCCGGTCAGCACCCGAAGCTTTGCCGCAGACGGGGTGAGCGCGGAGGTGTCCCCGGTCGGCATGACGCTCCGCTATGAAATCGGCGCAGGCGCGGAAAAGGCCGAGAACGCGATCACCGTGCGCTATGCGGACGGAAGCGAATATATCGTGCTGGGATCGGATCTGCACAATCTCTCCGTGCACTCTGTCAGCAGTGACTTTGAGAATCATTGGATCGCGTTCAACCGTCTGGCAGACATGGACAGCATCACCGAGATTGTCGTTTCCGGAAAATGGATCGACAACAACGGTGCTGTGAACACCTATGATTTTGTGCTGAAATAAAATTGCAGGCAAGAAAAGCGCTGCTGACTTCCATCGTCAGCAGCGCTTTTTGATTTGAGCATTTTTCATTCCCACTCGATGGTTGCCGGCGGTTTTCCGGTGATGTCGTAGACAACGCGACTGATGCCCTTGACCTCGTTGGGAATGCGCGTGGCGACGCGGCCGAGGAGCTCATGGCTCAAGGGCGCGTATTCGCAGGTCATGAAGTCCGTGGTACGCACAGCGCGCAGGGCGAGCACATAGCCGTAATTGCGAAAGTCGCCAATGACGCCGACGCTGCGCGTGTCCGTGAGGACGGCGAAGAACTGATCGGCCACGGCGTTGGCGCGGGCCATCTCCTCGCGGAAGATGGCGTCCGCCTCGCGGAGCATATCGAGCTTTTCCTTTGTGATCTCGCCGATGACGCGCACGGCGAGGCCGGGGCCCGGGAAGGGCTGGCGCTCGACGAAGGCCTTCGGCAGGCCGAGTTGGCGCCCGAGGGCGCGCACCTCGTCCTTAAAGAGGCCGCGCAGCGGCTCGACGAGGCCGGTGAAGCTCATGTTCTCCGGCAGGCCGCCGACGTTATGGTGGCTCTTGATCGTGGCGCTGTTCCACGCGCCGCTCTCAATGACGTCGGGATAGATCGTGCCCTGCGCGAGGAACTTCACGTTGCCGAGCTTTTTCGACTCCGCCTCAAACATGCGCACAAACTCCGCGCCGATGATCTTGCGCTTCTGCTCCGGATCGGTGACGCCGGCGAGCTTCGAGAGGAAGTGCGCCTCGGCGTTGACGCGGATGAAATCGAGGTCGCGTCCGGCGAAGGCCGCCTCCACCTCATCGCCCTCGTTCTTGCGCATGAGACCGTGGTCGACGAAGATGCAGTGCAGCTGGCCCGGGATGGCCTTGGCGAGAAGGGCGGCGCACACCGAGGAATCCACGCCGCCGGAGAGGCCGAGAATGACGTGCTCCTTCCCTACCTGCTCGCGGATCTGACGGAGCAGGACAGACTCATAATCGCGCATGTCATAGTCGCCCGCGGCATTGCAGACGCGGTAGAGGAAGTTGTGAATCATCGTGGTGCCGTTGGGGGTGTTCTCCACCTCGGGGTGAAACTGCACGGCGTAGAGCCTGCGCTCGTCACAGGCAATGGCGGCGTTGGCGCAGTGCGCGGTGTGCGCCGCGTTGACAAAGCCCTCGGGCAGCGCCGTGACCTGATCGGTATGGCTCATGAGGCAGATCTGCTGCTCCGCGAGGCCGTGGAAGAGGACGCAGCCGCGCTCCACCAGCGTCTCGGTGCGGCCGTATTCGCTCGATTCGCACGGGGAGACCGTGCCGCCGAGCGTCCAGGTCATGAGCTGCATGCCGTAGCAGATGCCAAGAATCGGCACGCCGAGATCGAAGAGCGCCTTGTCGCAGCGGAGCGCGCCGTCGAGATAGACGCTGTTCGGCCCGCCCGTGAGGATGACGCCAATGGGATTCATGGCCTGAATGCGCTCGAGCGGCGTATCGCCGGGAAGGATGACGGAATAGACCCCGCACTCGCGCACGCGGCGGGCAATGAGCTCTTTATACTGGCCCCTGAAATCGAGAACAATGACAGTTTGATAAGACACGCGCAGGACTCCTTTTGTCTGGGATGTGGATGGTTTATTTTATGCCAAGCTATGGAATTTTGCAAGAGACAGTTTGAGGCGGATGGACTTAAAGTCCATCCGCCTCGGAATATTTGCTTTGTGCTGAATTACTCAGCGATTGCGCGGTACAGGAAAGTCACGACCTCGGCGCGCTTGCAGGTGTCCTTCGGCACGAAGGTGGTCTCCGTTCTGCCGTTGGTCACGCCTTCGCCGACGGCCCAG
>JBGUHV010000159.1:0-5494 GCA_045112425.1 Oscillospiraceae bacterium | reverse complement strand
TCGTCACGCCGAGCGCCTCCATGGCGGTGAGAACCGTGTCCGGCGCGGGCTTGCGGCGCACGCCCGCCTTTTCGCCCACGGCGATGTCCGCATTGCCCTGAAAGAGCGCCTCTGCGAGCGACTGCACCGTGCTGTCCGGCTTGTTCGACACGATGCCGACGAAGCAGCCGTCCTCGTGCAGATGATCCAGCAGCGCCATGATCCCGGGGTAGGGGGCGGTCTTGATCAGATAATTGCGGTCATAGTCCTCCTTGTACACGGCCAGAATCTCCTCCAGCCGGTCGCCCTCGGCGCCGGTCGCGAGCTCGATGAGCCGCCGCGCGCCGTTGCCGACGAAGCTGCGGACCTCCTTCAGACTGCGGTGCGGCAGCGAGAAGTGATCCATCGTGCGATTGAGCGCGTCGGCCATGTCCTCGAGCGTGTCGAGCAGGGTTCCGTCCAGATCAAACAGGATTGCTTTGTATTTCATGCTTTTTGACTCCCAATGTTGTTTTATCAGTTATAACTCAATCCGACGGATTCTGTCAATCAAAAAAACAGCGTACCGACGGTTGCCATTTTCCTGCTCGTGCTGTATAATAAATTAGTTACTATATAACCAGAAATATGCCCATTTCGGAAAAGGAACGTCTATGAGTCAGTTCAACATTTCCTGGCAGCGCATTCCCAGCCTCCTGTCCACGATCCGCATCACGGACATTCTGGACATTCTGGTGGTTGCCTACCTGATCTACAAGTTAATCATGCTCATCCGGCGGACCAATTCCTTCCACATTGCCCGCGGCGTGCTGCTCATCCTCGTGGCGCTCGGTCTCTCCGGCGTCATGCACCTCACGATGGTCAACCGCCTCCTGCAGCGCACGGTGGAGCTTGGCCTGATCGCGCTCGTCATTCTCTTCCAGCCGGAGCTGCGCCGTCTGCTCGAGCGCGTCGGCAACATCCCCGGCCTCTTCGGCTCCCGCCGGCTCGATACGCTCGAGGCGGAGGGCGACATCACGCAGACCGTCATGGCCTGCGAGGATATGTCCGCCACGCACACGGGCGCGCTCATCGTCTTCGAGCGCAGCAACATCCTCGAGGAGCAGATCCTCAGCGGCACGGTGCTCAACGCTGAGATCACCGCGGAGCTGCTGAAAAACATTTTCTTCGTCAAGGCGCCGCTGCACGACGGCGCGGTCATCATCCGCAACGGCAGAATTGCCGCCGCCGGGTGTGTTCTGCCGCTCACGGGGGATAATAACCTCAGCCCCGATCTCGGCACGCGCCACCGCGCGGGCATCGGCATGAGCGAGCAGTCCGATGCGGTCGTCATCATCGTCTCGGAGGAGACGGGCAGCATCTCCATCGCCGTGGACGGCATGCTCAAGCGCCGCCTCACGCGCGAAACCTTTGAAGCAATCCTCCGCAGCGAGCTGCTGCCGAAGGAGAAGGGCACCGATCAGCGCTTTGACTTCCTGAAAAAATGGCTGCCGAAGCGCCGGGAGAAGCAAGATGAACAAGAGCGAAAAGATTCATAACCTCTGGGATAACAAAATCCTCTGGATGATTGTTTCCCTGCTGCTGTCGTTCCTCGCGTGGGCGTATATCTCCACCACGGAGGACACGAGCGTCGAGCGCATCTTCACGGGCGTTCCCGTCGTGTTTCAGGGCGCGGAGGAGCTTCGCAGCTCGCGCGGCCTCATCATCACGAACGCCAGCGCCGACACCGTCACCGTCAAGGTCAGCGGCAGCCGCGCCAGCATCGGCAATCTCCACGCCTCGGATCTCACCGCAGTCGTGGATGTGGGCGGCATCTCGCAGGTGCGCGACATGACCGTCTCCTACACCGTCCGCTTCCCGGAGAGCGTCAACATGAGCGGCGTGGAGGTTCACAGCAAAACGCCGGAGACGATTGAGTTCTCCGTCGTGCAGGAGAACAGCAAAACCGTCGAGGTCAAGGGCGTATTCACCGGCAGCGTGGCCGAGGGCTACACGGTCGATCCCATCGTCGTCGAGCCCGCCTCCGTCACGCTCTACGGGCCGGACAGCGAGCTGGATCTGATCGAGAGCGCCTGCGTCTATATCGACCGGCAGAACGTCAGCGCGACGATCGGCCCGCTCAGCAGCGACTTTGTCCTGCTCGGCTCCGACGGCAAGACGATTCAGCCCTCGTCTGTCACAAGCTCGCAGACCAGCGTCACGGTCACGGTTCCCGTCCTGATGAACAAGGAGCTCGCGCTCAAGGTCAATCTGGTCGAGGGCTCCGGCGCCACGGCGGACAACACCGTGGTGGAGATCGAGCCGAAGACCATTCAGGTCGCGGGCAGCACCGCCACGCTCGAAAATCTCAACCAGCTCGTCATCGGCACCGTCGACCTCACTGACTTCGCCGAGACCACCACCATCACGTTCCCCATCACGCTGGACAATAACATCAGAAACCTCACCGGCACGACCGAGGCGACCGTCACGGTCACGGCCTCCGGGCTGGAGACGAAGAAGTTCACCGTCACCAACATCACACTCACTGGCGGCTCGGGCGAGCTTCAGACCACGCAGAAGGAAATCGTGGTTCGCGGCACGGCGGAGGATCTCGCCAAAATCACCGCGGAGAACATCCGCATCGTCGCCGATCTCACGGAGTACGCCTCCGCCACCGGCACCATCGAGGTTCCGGCCCGCGTCTATGTCGACGGGTTTGAGAAGGCGGGCGCCGTCGGAGACTATACCGTCTCCGTCACATTGGGCTAGAAGGAGTAAGATTCATGACACAAAACGCTGTCGTTACCAAAATCATCGACCGGCACACCGCCGAGGTCGAGGTGGAGCGCGGCACGGCCTGCGGCGGAAACTGCGGCGCCTGCGAGGCCTGCGTGTTCCAGAACGTCATCCGCGCCGTCGCGGTCAACAAGGTGTCCGCGCTGCCGGGGCAGCAGGTCGTCATCGAGAGCAAAACCAGCGACGTCATGGGCGCAGCGATGCTGCTCTATATCGTGCCGTTTGTGCTGCTCTTCATCGGCTATGCCATCGGTGCGGCGCTGCATCTGGCCGAGGGCGGCTGCATCCTCGTCTCCGCGCTGTTCTTTGTCATCGGCGTCGCCGTAAACGTCATCTATCAGCGCCGCAAAAAGAGCGGCGGCATCACCTTTGATATCATTTCTGTTCGGGAGTAAACAAGCATAGTTTCGGAATCACCTCCGCAAAGCGGAGGTAAGCGGGCAAAGCCCGCAGATTCATGGTTTTGACCATGAATCTGATTCCTACACTACAACGTCATCCTCTGAAATTCGCATTTTCAATGCGAATTTCCCAACACAGAGGATGGCTCTGTGTTGCACAGCGTACGCTGTGGAGAGGATAAAGTTATGGATATTCTGAGCATGACCGGCTACGGCTCGGCCAAGGGAACTGTGGAAGGGCTGAACATCTCAGCCGAGCTCAAGAGCGTCAACAACCGCTATCTGGACGTCTCCGTCCGTCTGCCGCGCGGCTTCCTCTTTGCCGAGGAGGCGATCAAGGCCGCCGTGCAGCAGCACATCAGCCGCGGCAAGGTCGATGTGTTTCTCACCGTCGACTCCTCGCAGGCGGCCGATACGGTCGTCCGCGTCAACGAGCCGCTTCTGCGCGCCTATCTCGATGCGCTCGATTCCATCGCCGCCGAGCACGGCCTGCAGAACGATGTGACCGCGATGTCTGTCGCGCGCTTTCCGGACGTGCTCTCGGTCGAGAAGGCCGAGGCCGATCAGGACGCCCTGCGCGCTGGGCTCGTCGCGCTCATGGACGAAGCGCTCGCGGAGTATGACCGCATGCGCCTGCGCGAGGGGCGGAAGCTCCGCGAGGACGTGGAGAGCAGGCTCGTCACGATTGAGTCTCTCGTCACCGAGGTCGAAACCCACGCGCCTGAGACGGTCGAGGCGTATCACAATCGCCTCCGCCAGAAGCTCGAGAGCGTGCTCGAGGGCAGGGATGTGGACGAAGCGCGCGTGATTACCGAGTGCGCCGTCTTCGCCGACCGGATCGCCGTCGATGAGGAGACCGTGCGCCTGCGCAGCCACATTGCGCAGCTGCGTCAGATGCTCGCTGCCGGCTCGCCCTTCGGCCGCAAGGCGGATTTCCTCATTCAGGAGTTCAACCGCGAGGCCAACACCATCGGCTCCAAGTGCCAGAACGCGGACATCGCCAAGGTCGTTGTCGATCTCAAGAGCGAGATCGAAAAGATCCGCGAGCAGATCCAGAACATCGAGTAATAAGGCAATTCCCAACGGGAATCATTCTCAATGATTTCCGTTGGTGAGGAAAAACAGGGGCGCGGATATGGAGCCGTCGGGGGAGACCCCGGCTGCGGAATGGAGCAAGCCTGTTTTGACGAGACGGCGTTCTCGACGTTCCGTCTCCTTTTCAGCCATACAGAAAAAGAGGGATTCACTTTGAAGCTCATCAACATCGGCTACGGCAATCTCGTTGCGGCGGAGCGTGTGCTGGCGGTCGTCAGCCCCGAATCCGCGCCCATCAAGCGCATCGTGCAGGACAGCCGTGAGATCGGCATGCTCATCGACGCCAGCTTCGGCCGCAAGACCAAGTCGGTGCTCATCATGGACAGCGGTCACACCATCCTCTCCGCGCTCACGCCGGAGGCCGTTGGGCAGCGAACGGAGGAAGGAGAAGAGAGAGATGAATGAACACCGGGGAAAGCTGATTGTCGTCTCCGGCCCGTCCGGCGCCGGAAAGAGCACCGTGATCAATCGGGTGATGGAGCGGAGAAACGATCTCTGCTTCTCCGTCTCGGCCACCACGCGCTATCCGCGCGACGGCGAGGTGGACGGCGTCAATTATTTCTTTGTCACCGAGGCGGAGTTTGACCGCATGATCGGCGACGATGAGCTCCTGGAGCACGCGGAATACAACCGCGACAATTACGGCACGCCCCGCGCCTACGTTGAGGAAAAGCGCCGCGCCGGCATGCACGTTCTGCTCGATATCGAGGTGCAGGGCGCCCGTCAGGTGCGCGAGCGCATTCCTGAGGCGATCAAGATCTTCGTCATCCCGCCGAGCCTGCAGGTGCTCGAGCAGCGTCTGCGAGGCCGCGGCACCGAAACCGAGGAGCAGATCCAGCGGCGTCTCGCCCGTGCGCGCGGGGAATACCGCGAGGCCGATTTTTATGATTACGTCGTCATCAACGACGATCTCGAGGTCGCCGCAAACGAGCTCAACGCGATCATCACCGCCGAGCTCTGCCGCTATGCCGAGCGCAAACACTATCTCGTGCCGGAGGAATCTCCGTTTCTCAACTTTTAATTTCGTAAATTCTTTATAGAGGTGTATATACTATGATGCTTTATCCCCCCGTCGGCGAGCTCGCCGAGAAGACCGGCAGCCGCTATCAGCTCGTCAATCTCATTGCCCGCCGCGCGCGCAACATTGCCGCCGCCGCGCAGATTCAGGAGGAAGTCCTGGAGGACAAGCCGGTGTCCATGGCCATTGAGGAGATCTATTCCGGCAAGCTCAAAATCGTCAA
>JBGUHV010000158.1:0-6822 GCA_045112425.1 Oscillospiraceae bacterium | reverse complement strand
CAGCGAAAGAGAACAGACAGCCTCTGACCAACTTCCCTGCCAAGATTCTTCGACTCCGCACTCCGTGCTCCGCTCAGAATGACAAATTTGGACAATTCCTAATTCCTAATTCCTACTTTGCTTCGCTTACAGTCCTTTTATCATCGCCAGATCGCCGTACAGGATCGAATCATCGCCCAGCGCGGCGATCTTGATCTCGGTGGTTTTCCGGATCTGCGGCATGCAGTAGCGGTCGACCTCGGCGAGGATCTTCTGCAGGAAGCGGTCGCCCATGGCTTCGATGACGCCGCCGCCGAAGAGGATGAGATCCGGCGCGAGCATGTTGATCGCGCTGCCGGTGGCGACGGCGAGCCAGTGGCAGGCGCGGTCGACGGCCTCCGACGCCACAGCGTCGCCCGCCTCGAGCGCGCGGCAGAGCGCCTTGGCGCGGAAGACGCCCTCCTGCACGGCCTCGGCCATCATCGTCTCGCGGCCGCGGGAGATCTGCTGGCGGATATAGCCCGTCATGCCCGTTTTGCTCGAGAACGCCTCGAGACAGCCGCGCTGGCCGCAGCCGCAGAGCGGCCCCTCGGGATCGAGTACCATGTGGCCGAATTCGGCGGCCATGAAGCGGCTGCCGGTATAGAGCTGATCGTTCAGAATAAGCCCGCCGCCGAGGCCGGTGCCGATGAAGAAGCCCGCAACGTTGGCATATCCCTTTGCGGCGCCGAAGCGGTGCTCGCCGAGCACGCCGAGATTCACGTCGTTGCCGACGAAAAACGGCACGCCGAAGTGCTGCTCCATGTGCTCGCGGATCGGGTAATCGCGCCACGGGAGGTTCGGCGTGAAGAGCACGACGCCGCGCTCCGGATCGATGACGCCGGGCGCGCAGGAGGCGATGGCGTGCAGTTTCTTCCGGTCGATTCCGGATTCCCTGATCATCTCCTCCACGACGCTGATGATGACCTGCTCCACGTCGGCGGACGCCTCTCCCCCGCTCCTGGTGCGCTTTTTGAGGCGATAGATGATCTGATCCTTCTCATCAAAAATGGCGCCGAGGACTTTCGTGCCGCCGACGTCCAAACAAATGTTATATTGCTTTGACATGGGTGCTCCTTTATCTCAATGGAAAATAATAAGTGTGGAGTTTGGAGTGTTGAGTGTGGAGTTGAGAGGTATCGTCTGACGGCGATGATTGGAATTCCAATCGTTTGCGTCAGCAAACACAACTTTTAAACTCCACACTCCACACTCCACCTTCCACACTCCATACTGCGCTCAGCTCAGCCATTCCTTCAGCTTCCGCTTGGTATTCTCCCATCTCGACTCTGCGTGCGTTGCGGCGGGCTGGGTCGGCGGTACGGTGACCTCGGGGGCCGCCGGGGTGACCGGTATGGTCGGAAGCTCCGGCTCCGGCGCCTTTTCGGGCGCGGCGGAGACGCGGCGGGTGCTGAAATACCAGTAGAGCGCCTCCTGCGAGCTCGTGCCCTCGCCGCCGGGCTCGCGCAGATAGGCGCCGTCCGGCTGCATGACGCGGGATTTCTCCCGGTCGGCGCGGAAGGCGGAGAGAATCTCGAAAATCTGCGCGCGCGTATCGGGCGTGACGACCTCGGCAAACGCCTCCACGCGGCGCTCGAGGTTGCGGTTTAAGAGATCGCCCGAGCCGACGAAGAGTCTCGCCTCATCGCCCTCGCCGAACTGATAGATGCGCGAATGCTCGAGCCAGCGGCCCACGACGCTCTTGACCGTGATGTTCTCGGTCATGCCGGGCACGCCCGGGCGCAGGCAGCAGATGCCGCGGATGAAGAGCTCGATCTTCACGCCCGCCTGCGAGCAGGCGATGAGCTTTTCCATCACCTCGAGGTTGTTCATGGCGTTGACCTTGATGACGACGCGGCCGCGCTCGCCCTTGGCCATCTCCTGATCGAGCAGCTCGAGCACGCGGCTTTTAAAGCTCAGGGGCGCGATCCAGAGGCTCTTTGCCTCCGGCGGAATTTCGCCCGAGAGCAGCGCCGTGAAGGCGGCCTCGGCGTCCTGCGCCGCGTCCTCGCGCGCGGTGATGAGCGAGAGGTCGGTGTACTGCTCGCTGGTGTTCTCGTTGTAGTTGCCGGAGCCGATCTGCGTGATGTGCGAGAGATTCCCCTCATGGCTGCGCGTGATGACGCAGAGCTTGGAGTGCACCTTGTGGCCGGGCAGGCCGTAGATCACGCGGCAGCCCGCATCCTCCAAAAGCTCGGAATAGTCGATGTTGTTCTGCTCGTCGAACCGCGCGCGCAGTTCGAGCAGGCACAGCACGTCCTTGCCGCGGTCGGCGGCATAGGCGAGCGCGGCCGCGACCTTGCTCGAAGAGGACATACGGTAGAGCGTGATTTTGATCGAGAGCACCTCGGGATCGTCCGCCGCCTCATAGATGAGATCGACGAACGGCATCATGCTCTGGAAGGGATAGCTCAAAAGCAGATCCTGCTGCTCGATGTAGCGGAAATATTCGCCCTTTTTCAGGCCGATCTCGCGCGCGGGCTTCCGGTCGGGATAGCGGAAATCCTCGTGCCCGCCGATGGCGGAGCGGAACGAGAGATCAAACGGCACCGACTGCGTGAAGACATACTTCTCCTGCACGCGCAGCTTCTTGATGAGCGCGGCGCGCTGCTGCTCCGGCAGCTTGCCGTAGAGCCGGACGCGGACGGGCATCTCACGCTTGCGCTTGGAGAGCATGGTGGACATTTTGTTTCTCAGATCCTTATCCCCGCTGCTCTCCGCCGCGGAGAGGAAGACGTCGGCATTGCGCGTGACCTCGACGATGACGGTCTGGGCGACGTTCTCCTTTTTCAGCAGCACGGGCAGGAAGTGGCGCACGAGCTGCGCCGTGAGCACGATCTTCTGCCGCCCGTCGATCTCGAAGGAGAGATAGGCCGGCATGCGGTGCAGCTGGATGATGGCGAGCTTCTGCTGCTCGCCGCGGCCCAGAAACGCCACCACGTTCTGCTCGCCGCTCCAGAGAAACGGCAGCGGCTGGTTCATGGAGATGATCTTCGGGAAGAGCAGATCCTTGATATCGCCGAAGAGCTTTTTGCTCATGAGCTCATCGACCTTGCTGATCTTCTTGAAGTCCAGCACGTCGATCTGGTTGGCCTTGAGCTCCTCGCGGATGGACTTCCAGATGCTCTCCATGAGCACCTGCTGCTCGCGCGTGACGCGCAGCACCGCCTCGATCTGCGCATCCGGCTTCATGCCGGTGAGCGCGTCCTTTTTCTCCGGCGTGAGCAGGGCGCGGTGGTTCAAAATGCCCATGCGCACGCGGTAGAACTCCGCGAGGTTCGACTGATAGATCATCAGGAACTTCAGCCGCTCGAGCAGCGGAACGGACAGATCCGCCGCCTCGAGCAGCACGCGCTCATTGAATGCCAGCCAGCTCAGCTCCCGGTTGATGTAGATCGACTCTGCCGGGAGCGGGGCGGTCTTCTTCTCTTTTTCTTTCGGTGCCATAATTTACCTCAGGCAAGCTGCTCCTTGCAGGCTTTCTCCAGCGCGTCGATGACGATGCGCAGGGTGCGGATGCGGGCAAACTTCTTGTCGTTCGATTCGATGATGAACCACGGGGCGTTCTCGGTGCTCGTCTTCTGGAGCATCTCGTCGATGGCCTCCTCATAGAGCGGCCATTTCTCACGGTTGCGCCAGTCCTCCTCGGTGAGCTTCCACTGCTTCTCGGGGGTGTTCTGGCGGTCGTTGAAGCGGGCGAGCTGCGTGTCCTGATCGATGTGGATCCAGAACTTCAGCACGACGGCGCCCCAGTCGGTGAGCTGACGCTCAAACTCGTTGATCTCGTTGAAGGCGCGCTTCCAGTCGTCCTCGGAGCAGAAGCCCTCGAGCCGCTCGACCATGACGCGGCCGTACCAGGTGCGGTCGAAGATGCAGAAGTGGCCGCTGCGGGGCAGGCGCGTCCAGAAGCGCCAGAGATACTGACGGTTAATCTCGTGCGGCTCGGGCGAGGCGATCGGGATCACGTCGAAGCCTCTGGGGTCGAGCGGGCGCGCGATGCGGCGGATGTTGCCGCCCTTGCCGGCGGCATCCCAGCCCTCATAGCAGAGGATGACGGGGATCTTCTTGCGGTAGACGACGTTGTGCAGCTCTCCGAGGCGCTTCTGCAGCTTCTTGAGCTCCTTCTTGTAGTCCTCGTCGGTCATGCACGGGGAGAGATCGACGTCGGCCAGCTTCGGCATCTTCTTGAGCGGGAACTTCTCGCTGAAGGGTTTTCCAATATAGCGTCCGGCGGCGAGCGCCTCGTCCACCTGCGTGACGAGAAGGCTCAGCGCGTCTCGCGCGGCGAGGCGCTTGTTGCTGCCGTCGAGCTTGTGCCAGGGAATCGTCTTGCCGGTTTTGTCCATGAAGGACTCATAGGCGTCGCGGAAGGCGTCATACTCTCTGTGCTGCCAGAGATCGTCCTGCGTCACGCGCCATTCGGTCTCGAAGTTCTCGCGCAGGGCCTGCATGCGCTTTCTCTGCTCCTTCTTCTCGATGTCGACGAAGAGCTTCAAAACGAGATAGCCGCCGTCGCGCAGCTGGCGCTCGAACTCGTTGACTGCGCGCACGCGCTTTTTGTATTCGTCCTTCGTGATCTCGCGCCGCAGGAGCTTGCGCACAGCCTCCTCCATCCAGCCGGAATCATAGAACATGATCTTGCCGTTTTCCGGGATGGCCTTGGCGTAGGGATAGAGGAAGGGATAGCGGCACTCCGCCTCCGGCGTGATGACCGGGGAGATGACGTTATAGAAGCGCGGGTCAATTTCGCTGATGAGCTCGTTGATGAGGCTGCCCTTGCCGGCGGCAGACCAGCCCTCGATGAGCACGATGATCGGCAGCTTCGCCTCGCGGATCTGCTGCTGCTGGGCGAGCAGGCGCTCGCGCAGGGCCTTGATTTCCGCCTTCAGGGCGGCGTCTTCGTTTTTGCGGGGCGCTTTCTTATCTTTTTTCATCGGGATCCCTCTTTCTGTTACTGTTTTTGAGTACAGGACATTTTGCGCCGGATATGGTGAATTCTTAACCAATATTTTACGATAAGTAGGGCACGAAGTCAACGAGGAGTTTTCCGAATTGATGCAGAAACCGCACAGTGTATATGCACTGTGCGGTTCTCGATATGCAGTTGTCGGCCTCTTTGGCGCAGAAGGGCGGATTATGCCCCCAAGGTGCGATAGAGGAAGGTGACGATCTGCGCTCTCGTGCAGGGTCTCTCCGGCGCAAAGAGTCTCTCGCTCACGCCGTTGGTGATCTGATTCTGAACGGCCCAGATCACCGCTCGGGTGTAGTAGGCGTCGCTCTCCACGTCGTCAAACGGAACCCCGGCCAGCACAAACGGCTCTCCCCGCGTGCGCCAGAGGAAGGTCACCGTCTGCGCGCGGGAGACGGTTGCGTCCGGGCTGAAGGTGGTTTCGCTCGTGCCCTTCGTGATCTCATATTCCACCGCCCAGAGCACCGCCTTGTAGTAATAGGCGGATTCGTCCAGATCTGTAAAGGAATGCTCGATCTCGTCCGGCTCGGGGCAGCCCTCCGCCCGCCAGAGGAAGGTGACCATCTGCGCGCGCGTGCAGTTTGCGTCCGGGCTGAACGTATCGGCGCCGGTGCCGTTCGTAACGGCCGGGCTGCGGCTCAGCGCCCAGAGCACCGGGTTATAATAATAGCTCTGCGGATCGACGTCACGAAAGGCGGTCGGCGTCAATTCGCCGTAGGCATAGCTTGCATACTCGGCATAGGAATCCCCGCGCAGGCAGTGGCGAACCGCCAGACCGTCCTTCTCCGGGGTGGCCGCCTCCACCACCATCCACGGACCCATATCATGCCCGAGCGGAGGAATCACCTCATAATCCATATGCTGGTGGTCACGATTGCACATGCGCGACTTTTGACCCGCGCCCTCGCAGTCGGGCTCGGTATCGACGACCCACTCGCCCCAGTCATGGCCGAGCGGCGCGCCGTTCTCTCCCGTTCCGGTATAGCCGCAGATCGTGCAGGTCGACTCCACCACCTCCGGCTTTGTGCAGGTGGCGGGGCTCACCGTCGTTCCCGGGCCCCAGCGGTGCCCGTTTTCGGTGCGGACGAGCAGATTCTGCACCCCGTCCGGAGACGCATCGAACTCCGCGATGATGTGGTCTGCAGAGTCATGCGGACGGAAACGGGAGGCGTCGCCGCCGACGTCGATGCAATGCTCCTCCGCTGCCCAGCAGATCGCTTTTGTAAACCAGCTTCCGGCCTCCACGTCGGAATACGGCGGCAGATCGCTTTTCGGCTCCGGCTGACCACAGGAGGCCCAGAGAAAAACGGCAATCATCGCGCGGGTGATCGTACCGTCCGGGTTGAACAATACATCAGACACGCCGTTCATATAATGATGGCCGGCCACCCAGCTGACCGCGGGAGCCAGCTCCGCCGGAACATCCTGGAAGGGCATCTCCATGTCCGACGTATCGGGCGATCCGGCGAGCTCATAGAGCAGCTGCGCCATGCCGCCGCGGGTGCAGGACTTCAGGATGGTCTTGTGCTCCGAACGGGCCGCAGCCGCGCCGGACGAGAGCGCAAACGCGAGCGAAAAGCACATTGCGAGCGCCAATATCAGGGCAAGCATCCGTTTCATGGTGTTCTCCTTTCTGTTTCGATCTGCTGCAAATGTATCATCCCGATCCGGAAAACACAAGGTTTTTCTGCCGGGCGCAGTTACTGAAGCTTGTCATTGCGAACCAGTGACCGACGTCACTGGTGTGGCAATCCGTTCTCCTTCGCAGAGACTATGATTTTCGTCCGCCGCTGGGGGATGCGGATTGCCACACCAGCGTGCGCGCTGGTTCGCAA
>JBGUHV010000157.1:0-20844 GCA_045112425.1 Oscillospiraceae bacterium | reverse complement strand
ATAAACTTGCTGTCCATGATGCTGTGCGAATATTCGTCCAGATAACCGATGACGCCGATTCGGACCGGGAGCAGCTGACCCTCGGAATTCTTCGCATTTTTTGTAATGATCACATAGTCGTTCAGCCATTCCGGTCTGCTGTCATGCAGATAGAGGTTTGACGCGACAAACGGAACCAAGTTTTCCGTTTCAAAGCCTTCCAGAGTGCTGTCCATCATGGTTCCGTCGCTGTCGATGACGGTAGTGATGCCCCAGTCGAACTCGTGGTTCCCGATGGTCACCGCATCATAATCCATCATCGCATAGGCGGAAGAGATGGACTTGCCGCCCAGGAGATTCGACAGGCTGCTTCCCTGAAAAATATCTCCGCCGTCCAGCAGCAGCGCTGAATCCCTGTCATATGCCTCGCCGTAACCTCTTACGTCTTTGACTTTATCGGAGATGTAGGATAGCAAATACTGATACTGATCACCGTTTTTTTCAGCCAGATATCCGTGTACATCCGAAGTTTCAAAAACGGGAAGCAGATAACGGTTCCCATCGAAAGCCCGAACCTCCGGTACAAAGCAGTTTCCGATGGAAACCAGCATTGCAAGGACAAGCATGAAGATAAGTCCTTTTTTCATTCTAAGTCTGCAGTGGGCAAAATGCCTCTGCGAGGTTTTTTTGCGGATCATGATCCGTCCTCCTTTTCTCCTTCCGTGCTCCATCTCACAACCACAGTTGGGGCATGTCATTACAAATCGCCTCCGTTCCAGATGATTGAATTTTAAATAAAAAGCAGGTTGGCTGCCCCCCCCAACGGAGAACAGGTGGCCTGCTTTCTAAGAGCATTTTGCTCCGCTCATGCATCTTTTTCCGGTTTTATTTCCGGACGAAGGTCATTTCCTCACCGAAGGAATCCTTGATGAGGATTGTGTTTTCATCCTGGAAGCTGATTTCGTTGTCGAACACGTCCTCCTCGCTGAACGTCTCGTTGTTCACATAGGTCACCAGCAGGTGTCCGTCCTTTACTTCATACTTCAGCTCATAGACGACGTCCTCCTCGCCGACGTTCATCGTGTAGGTGCCGGTTCCGTCATCCTTCAGATCATAGGTGAAAGCCATGCCATCATCCAAATACTCCCAAGTGCCGACAATGGAGGCGTCTGCTTTTTTGCTGCTGCATCCGGCAACGGAGAGGATCAGGACAAGCACCAGCGCAATCGCGAGAACTGCATGGTTTCTTTTCATATCAAATGACTCCTTTCTGCAAAGCAAAGATTGCATTATACTGTGGTAAATTATAACACGCCGCTTGCGCGTTGGAAAGTCGAATGGCTTATATACTTTTCAGGATCTGTAAAAAGAAAACACCTGGACAGAGTGATTGGAAGATTTTCGAAAAAGCAGCACGTTTTGGACATGCTGCTTTTTCGTTTGATCTTCTTTAATAGCCCTTGTAGCTGAAGACGTTGTCCGGCTTCCACATGCCATCGTCGCCCTCGGCGGAGTAAATCAGGGTCTGGTTTTCCTGATTGAGAGACTCAAAGAAGCCGTTCCACAGCACGGCGAAGGTCTCATCGTTCGCGGCGTAGGCAGGGTGCGGATGATCCTGCGAATAGTTGGAGACGTAACGGAACTGGTCCTTCGAATAGCCGCCCTCTGCGTAGCGCTGGGCGTCGGTCATCAGGAACGTCGCAAGCTTGCCGTCGCTCTGCATCGCCCAGGTGGGATCAATGTGATAGTCATGGCCGTTCAGCCGTATATAGCTCCACTGATGGTTGTAGCCTCCGACAGTGGTGGCTTCCACGCCGGCCAGCATCAGCAGGTAGGAGTAGGCGACAGAAACCTCCTGGCAGATTCCCGTCTTCTTAGTGAGCATGCGGTAGCTGGAGAGGTCGTACGCCTTGCCATCCTCATTTAAATAATACTCATCCCAATCATAGACGTAATGCGTGTCAAAGTATCGGTACAGCAGCAGCGCCTTTTCAAAAACGGTGTTTTCCGGCTTCATGGTCTCGTTGAGGATGTCCTCAACCATCCCGGAAAAGTCCGCGATCATCGCCTGCACTTCCGAATACGGAATGTCATACATGAAGCGGGCAACGCCGTTTTTCACGGGGTGATCCGGATCAACAGCCCAGATGTGGCCATGCAGCGGAGGCAGGCACTTGTCCGGGAACTGACCAGTCACCCAGGCAAAGGTATGGTCGTCCGGGCAGGCAAACTCGGTTTTTCCGGCCATGATCGCGTCGACCAGATTGAACCAGGCCTCGACCATCGGCTCGCCGAAGACGTCAGACAGATACTTCGAGGCAACCTTGGGCCGGAAGTGGATTTTGCCGTCCGTCTCCACGGGCGCAAGCGGCTTTGCCAGCGCACGGTAGAGGAACGTGACGATCTGCCCGCGGGTGCAGGGAGACGCACAGCCGAAGGCGTTCGCTCTCATGCCGTTCGTGATGCCGTTTTCAAATGCCCAGAGGATCGGCGTGAAGGAATACGATTCCCGGTTCAGCACGTCCGCATAGGGCGATACCAGCACCTTCGTATCGGGCTTGCCGGAGGCGCGCCACAGGAACGCGGCCACCTGCTCGCGCGTGCAGGGATTGCCGGGGGCGAAGTGCGTCTCGTCGATGCCGTTCGTGATGCCCTTGTCCACGGCCCACAGCACCGCGTCATAGAAATAGTCCGTGGTTTTCACGTCCTCGAAGGGGTTCTCCCCCGTCATCTTCTCGGCGCCGAAGGAACGCCACAGGAAGGTGACGACCTCGCAGCGCTTGCAGGTGTTGTTTGGGCTGAAGGTGGTGGGGCTGGTGCCGTTCGTGATCTGCGGCTCGTGGTTCAGCGCCCAGTCGACGGGATCATGATAATACGCGTCGGCCGCCACGTCCTGAAAGCCAGCCGCGGCAGCGCCAAACGGAAGCAGACTGAACATCATGCACAGCACCAGCAGTAATGCAAAAGATTTCTTTTTCATGCTGTTCTCTCCTCTTTGATTTCAGTAGTGTTGCTGTGTCATTAGTGTAAGCGATACAGCGCAAAATCGCAAGAGATTTAGCATGAATTACATGAGATCTTCTCCGCGCTGCCGGGAGCCTGGAACGCAAACTGATTGCAAGGAAAGTCCAGGATCTCGAAGCCCTGTTCATGATACTTTTCGTAGAGCGCCTCCAGCCCCTCATACTGCGGCGTCAGACCGCATTTGGTAGCCGTGTTAACGATCAGCAGCACCTTTCCCTCGAAAGCGGATAAGGACACCTGCTCACCCTTGTTATCTGTAACCGTAAAATCATAGATGCTCATGCCATTTTCCTCACGAATTCCTTCGCAGCCTCTGTCCGCCCGCTGATATTGAGCATATGCGCATAAAAGTATTCATTCAATCTCTTGCAGCAACCAACTAAAAGCACATCCAAGAATACGTACCCCTAAAGTTACCCCTATAAGGGGTCAATAAGGGGTCAAAAAGGGGTCAAACTTTGTTCTCAAAAAATGTCAAACCCGCAAACCGTTGATATTACAACAAAAATCGCCTGTCTTTCCGAAGAAAAACAGACGATTTTGGCAGGGGAAGAAGGCTTCGAATTGCCCAGCTGTTTTATCATTAATTTTATTAAACACATCTAGTACCATTAAGTTCATTAAATCGTGAATTTTGCGCCCGGTCATCTCATTAATTTCATTAATTTCATCCTGGTTGGGGTCAGTTGGGGTCAAAACACCTCATCTGCATTCCAGCAACCTAACATTGAGCATTTTGGCTCTTCCTTACTACGTTCAGAAGCAAGGGAGAGCCTTTTTTATATATTAATTATATTGTAGGAGGTGATTTACTTGGCAGTATTCAGAATAGAAAAGAACAGAAACTATATCATTGCTCTTCCATGCTTCGCTCAAAAGCAAGGGAGAGCCTTTTTATATAGCCATGATTATAAAATCTCACAAACGTTTCAGCTGGAAAACATCATAAATATAATACACTGCACGTTTTAGTCCAGATAGCCGTCTCTGCCCTTGACGCCGAAACGCTGCTCCAGCATGTGCATCTGTTCGTCCGTGATCGTGTTCAGGCGCGGCAGGTGCGCGATCTTCATGTAGATCTCAGCGGCCTTTTCAGCGGTCTCAATGAGGCCGAAGGTCTCGTCGAGATCCTTGCCCGCGCCGTAGATGCCGTGCTGGCTCCAGACGACGAGGCGTGCGGTCTGCATCTTCTCGGCGGTGGCGACACCGATCTCGTTCGTGCCGCAGAGCATCCACGGCAGGACGTTCACGCCGTCCGGGAAGACCACGATGCACTCGGTGCACATCTGCCAGAGCGTGCGGGTGAACTCCCGCTCGTCGAGGCTGTGGACAAAAGTCATGGCGAGCAGATTCGCCGGATGGCAGTGCATGACGACGTGGTTTTCCGGATCGACCTTCAGGCGCTGCACATGGCTCATCAGGTGCGCGGGCAGTTCGGAGGTGAACTGGCCGCCGTCGGAGTAGCCCCAAAGGAGCTCCGCCGTCTTGCCGTCGGCGGCAATGCGGATGAGACCGAGGTTCGTCGCGGGATCATACTGCACGTTCTTGAAATACTTGCCCGTGCCGGTGACGAGGAAGTACTTCCCTGCCAGTTCCGGCGCGTCAAAGCCCGTGGGGATCGTGCGGATGACTTCATTGAGGTTTACATAATCTTTTACATCATCCTCTTCCAGCAGGAGGCTGATGTTGCCGCCGTTGCGCTCGTCCCAGCCGTGAGCATACATATTCGTGGTGGTGCGGATCATTTCGATGACAAACGGTGCTTCCAGAATGTTTTTCATGTTAAATCTCCTTCCTTATAGCCTTCCCCTCTGGGGAAGGTGGCGCGAAGCGCCGGATGAGGCCCTCAGCGGGTGATGATGTCTACGGGGACGTTGAAGATCTTGGCGACCTTCAGAATGGTGTCGATGTGTCTGCCGGACGCCGCCGCCATGTGGTGGGTCGGACCGGCCTCGCTCCAGCGGTTGCAGAAGTCGCGCGCGCCGCAGGTGAAGCGGGTACGCATGTTCGTGTCTCCAAAGGTGAAGATGGGACCTTCCTCGTTCACGCCCTCGGCCACGACGAACTTGAAGTGTCCGTCTCTGTCCTGCGTGATGCCGAGATAGGTAACGGCCCCGGGCGCGGGATAGAACTGCGTGAGATAGCCGCCGCCGGTCTTGCCGTGGAACACGGGGACGATCTTCATGGTGGGCTTGCGGGCCTTGGAGATGTCCGCGTCGCCGGAGCCGGAATGACCGATGATGCAGATGTCCTCGTCAAAGTCGATGGAGTACATTTCGGAGAGCTGCCCCATGCCGGAGATGGTCTTGAGAATGCTCATGGCCATGGCGACCTTGATATCGCCCTCGACGGCGCAGGCGGTACCCTGCTTGATGAGCATGGAGAAGGCGGGGATCAGCATGGAGTCCAGTTTGCCCGCGACGCCCTGCGCAAAGCCGTCATAGTGGGAAGCCACAAAGCCCAGCTGCTCGTCCTTCACCCACTGCTCAAAGGCAACGACGTATTTTGCCATATCCCAGACGGTCTCGACCGTCGCGCCGCCTTCGATCTCGAAGGTATCGAGGATGTCCTCTGCCTTGGCGCGGATAGCTGCCTCATCGGTAATATCGTCCGCGATGGCCCACATCTTTTCCCAGTCGAACTGCTTGGTGTAGAGCCACATGCGGTGGTAGAGGTTCGTCTCATCGATGTAGAGATCCATCATGCCGGGGTACGGTCTCCCGATCTGGGCGAGGTTTGTGTCGCGGAAGCGACGGCGCACCTGTGCAGCACGGCACCAGTCCGCGATCTCGGCGTCCGCCTCGGGGTCTCCGCCCTCGACGACGCCGGTGATGACGGCATGGCGCTTGCCCGCGCGCTCGAGATCGGCCACCATCTCGCCCACCGCGCCGCAGGCGTAGAGCTCGCCAAGCCAGGTTGCGGTGTCGGTATTGGCATAATCCGGCGCTTTCTTCTTCTGGAGGTTCACGAGCACGACCGGCACATCCAGATCGCGCACGGCGGGAAGCATGTTATATGAGGTCGCGTAGGTCAGCAACTGCAGGATCACGAGATCGACGTCAGCGGCGCGAAACTTGTCGCCCGCTGCCATGGCGGCTTCCTTCGTGGTGACGATGCCGCCATCGATGAGGTCAACGGAATCGGGGATGCGGGTTTTGAAATCCGCGTACTGTCCCTCATACTCGGGAACGAGCGACGGGAACTGCGGCAGATACGCGCCGAGGGCGATGGCAAACACGCCGATGCGGGCTTTGGTATTGACTAACATAACGGGCTCCTTTCTCGAAGCGGGCGATTCGTGAATCGCCCCTACGTTCATTGATTCACATGCATCTGGATTTTGAGATTACCTAGCGCCGTGGCCTCGATGGGCAGGGCGATCACCTGTTTTCCGGTGGCTTCCTCGGTCAGGCGGTTGAGAAAGGCGTTTTTCGCGCCGCCGCCGACGATATAGAGCTTGTCGTAGGTCATGCCGGTGTTGCGCTCCAGCTCCGCAAGCGCGGCTCCGTAGCTCTTTGCGAGTGAGCGATAGGCGCAGCGGAAATAGTCACCGACGGTCTGCGGGCTTTCGGAGAGCGCGGCATCAAAGGCGGCCTTCATACTTTCCGGCGCGAGGAACATGCTTGCGTTGGCGTTGACTGTGAGATCAAAGCTGCTCGCCTCGGCCTCAGAGACAATTTCATCGAAGGGCTTGTCCGGGCAGAGTTCGTCGCGCAGGCGGTTCACCAGCCACATGCCCATGATGTTCTTCTGATAGCGGTTATAGCCCACACCACCCTCATTCGACCAGTTGGCAAGCTCGCTGGCCATGTCAGTGATCGGCTTTTGCGTCTTGACGCCGAGCAGCGACCAGGTCCCGCTGGAGATATACGGGGCGTTTTCTTCCATCGGGATGCCCTCGACGGCGGACGCTGTGTCGTGCGTGGCGCAGAGGACACACCGGATGCCCTCATATTCCCCGATGACCGTGCCGGGGCGGCGGAGCGTTTGGAACAGCCGCTCCGGCAGGCCGAGAGTAGAGAGGATTTCACGGTGGTAATCGCCGGTCTCGGCGGAGACCATGCCGCCGGTGGTGGCGTTAGTATACTCATGCGCTTTCACGCCGCAGAGCTTCCAGAGCAGATACTCCGGGATCATGAGAAAGTCCGTGACGCCCTCGAGACACCCGGCCTCCTGATCGGCACAGAGCTGATAGATCGTATTGAAGGGCTGAAACTGAATGCCGGTGCAGCGGTAGAGCAGCGGAAACGGAACCTTCTCATGCACACGCGGAATGACGGCCTCCGTACGGCTGTCGCGGTAGGCGTAGCAGGGGCGCACTTCCTCGTTTCCGCGGAGCAGTACATAATCCACGCCCCAGGTATCGACCGAGAGGCTCTCAATTCTGCCGAACGTCGCCTTCGCGATGGCGATGCCGTTCTTCACGTAGCTTACGAGCGCATCGATGTTCCAGGTAAGGTGGCCGTCCACGCGCTCCACTCCGTTCGGGAAGCGGTAGACCTCCTGTGTTTTCAGCTCTCCGTTTTCCATCCAGCCGACGATGTGTCTGCCGGAGGACGCGCCAATGTCAATGGCGAGGTAATATTTCACATTCGTACCTCCTTCTCATCTTGACAAGAACCGAACAGATGCGGTTATGGAGTGCCGCATCTGTTTCGATCATTCTATCTCTGGAAATATTTGCGCAGGAAATACGCCGGAGCGCAGCTCCATGCATGGCAATAGCTGTTTACGATTGTGCCGCCGTAAGGGGATTCCTCCGGATTGTCAGGGTTGTAGAGCTCCCAGAACGTATCTGCTCCGGCATCGACCATTCCGCCCCAATAGTACCGCAGAGTTTCCAGCGCGCGCGCCTTCTCTCCGCAGTCCAGAAGCGCCTGGATATAGTGATGGTAGAGGTACGGGGTCACAATCGTGACAGCATCGGGATACGCCGCAACGCGCTGCAGCAGCTGCGCGGCCTCTTCCCCGCTCACGACGCCGCCCAGCACCATCCAGATCTGGCTGGCATAGGAAACCTGCGATTTTGCGCCGCTGATGAACAGGCCGAGATCCGGATCATACAGCCGCTCCAATGCAGCTCTGCGCTTTGCAGCAAGCTCCTTGCGGGCAAACATCGAAAACTCTCGATCTCCCGTCATCCGGGCGAGCTCCAGCGCTGCCTGCAGCGCATAGAGGTACACGCCCTGCGCGCCTGCCTGTTTGTTGAGCGCCAGATTCCAGTCCAGGAAGCACCAGCCGAGCACATCCGAATCCCGGATCACATCGTGCTGATCGAACCGCGTCCGCGCAAGCTCGATCTGCCGTTTTGCGGTCGGCCACAGCTCTTGGAGGGTCTGCGTGTCGTTCGTCGCGCGCGCATAGTCCAGCAGCGTCGGCGCGAACAGCAGCGCATAGTCAAACATCTCGGTGTCATCCACCTCGATCTCCGGATCGAGGAACATGCCGGCGCCGACTTTCCCGCCCGGAAGCGTGCTGCCGGCAAACAGATACAGGCAGCGCTTCACAAGCGCATGGTTCTGATAGGTCTCGTAGTTTGCCAACGCCTGCAGACGGAGATCCCCCATCCAGAGACGGCGGTCGCGCTTCGGGCCGTCCTCAAACACACGCTGCATGCAGTCGCGCAGCGTATGGCAGGCGATCCGATCCATGGCGCGCAGCTGTTCGTCATCACTCTCAAACGGCAGCAGCGCGTTTTCATCCGCAGACGTTACCGCATCCACGGACGCCTCCCGCACGATCAGGCGGTATTTGCTGCTGATGCCCAGCACCTCGACGGAGACATACCGGAAGGCATAGCGCCGCTGCAGGCTGACAGTGCCCGGAAGGACGTCGACATGCAGCTGCTCCTGCTGCACCCACGAGGCGCTGATCCAGCCGTGGTAGTCCTCCACGCGCTCGCTGAGCTCCTGCTCCCGCTCAGCAAAGCGGACGCGGAGCCAGACCGGTGCGTCCGGGTGGCTTCCGGTGAAATCCAGCCGCAGGGACAGAAATCCCACCAGATGCTCCCCGAAGTCCAGCACCAACCGACCGCCCTCCGCAAGGGGCTCGGCGTCCGGCGCTTTATGAACGGCGCGGTGCCGGAGAACCGGCTCCAGCGCACGTGCCTTTTCCAGAAAAGATTCGTTTCGTTCGATCATAGTTGCCCCTTCAGAGCAGCGTCAGCAGCTCTTCGATGTTGTTGAGATTGTAGTCGCCTGCCTGCTCACGGGCAGCGTCGCCTACACACGCACAGCGCATGCCTCCGCGATGGGCAGCCTCTGCGCCAGAAACAGCGTCCTCCACGACGAGGCAATGCTCCGGCTCCATGCAGAGCATCTGCGCCGCCTTCAGAAACACCTCTGGGTCCGGCTTGGAGTGCGTGATGTTGTTTCCGTCCGAGACCGCGTCGAACCAGCCGCCCAGCCCGATCTGCTGGAGGATGAACGGCGCGTTCTTGCTTGAGGAGCCGATCGCAAGCTGATAGCCTCTTGCGCGCAGCGCATCCAGCGTATGGCGCACAGGCTCCGGCAGATCCGCCGGCGTCATCTCCGCAAGGTAGGTCTTGTAAAGCTCGTTCTTCTGCTCCGCCAGCGCATGCTTTTCGGCGTCCGACATCGTGCCGCTGTAGTTTTCCAGAACGATGTCCAGGCTGGCCATGCGGCTCACGCCGCGGAGGCGGTTGTTGATCTCCCGGTCAAAGGGAACGCCGATGCTGTCCGCCATTGCCTTCCATGCGCGGTAGTGGTATTCATCCGTAAAGCAGATGACGCCGTCCAGATCAAAAATAACAGCCTGATAAGACATGTGTGCGCCTCCTTACCAAGAGAGATATTTGTTGCCGCAGAACGGATCGACCGGGCTTTTCCCGGTGAAGGGGCTGCGCCCCATGAGTTTGTCCATGACAGCGGCTCTGAACGGTTCGTTCGCGCTGTAGGCGTTGATATACGTCTTCATCATCGGCGCGTCAAACAGATGATAGGGATACGCTGTGCTGATCATGAGCGCTGGGATCTCGCTGACGAACCATGGCGCGTCGTCTCCGAGCCCGAAGGTCACGTTCCAGTTGAGCCGAAGCGTCGTGTTGTTGGAGGCGTTCTCCATGTTCGCGATATAAATATAGAGATCGCAGCTCTCGCGGGCTTCCCGGGTAGAGCGGTACATCTCATGCATGAGCGCCTGCTTTTCGGGAGAGAGATGCGCGATGTCGCCCATGTCCTGCACGGTCAGATTCACCGTGCGGTCGCGCACTGTAACCTTAAAGCCCTCCGCCTCGAACAGCGCTTTCCACGCCTGCACGAGCGGATGCTCTGGGTGCATGTCCTTCTGGATCACATTCAGATAGACGCGCGGTGTTTTCTGCGGTGAGAGCGGCAGCAGATCCTGCGTATCCTTCACGAGCGTAACACTCCGGTCGGCAACGTCAGCCGCCCACGCGCGATGCTGCGCACAGCCCACGGCATCAAGCGCCTCCGGTCCGGGAACCAGCGTACCGTTTTTCTGCTTTTCCGGCAGACCCAGCGCCGCCTTTGTCGCAAGGATGCGCGTGACGGCCTCGTCCAGCCGCTCTAAGGAGACCGCGCCGCTCTGCACCGCTTGGAGCAGGAAACCGTAGTCCTCCTCCAGATCCTTGTTGAACAGGATCATATCCACACCGGCGTTGATCGCGGCTGGGATTGCCTCGCTTCTCGGCATCGCGGCCGTGAAGCCGACCATCGGGGTGGCGTCCGTCGTGATGAGCCCGTTGAAGCCGAGCCGCTCACGCAGCAGCGTCGTGACAACAGTCCTGGACAGGGTCGCGGGCAGCAGCCGCTCGGCGTGCGTACTCTCCGGGCACAGCGCTGTCGTGACCTCCGGAAGCGCAATGTGTCCAACCATGACGGTCTCGGCGCCGCGCTCGATCAGCGCGCGGTAGATCTTTCCGTAGGTGCGCTCCCAAGCGTCATACCCAAGCGGATTGATGCTGGTGAGGATGTGCTGATCGCGCTCGTCCACACCGTCGCCGGGAAAATGCTTGATCGCGACGGCGACTCCGTTTTCGCGCGCGCCGTCCATATAACGGGAGGCAAACGAAATGATGCGCTCCGGATCGTCACCGAAGGTGCGGACATTCGTGATCGGGTTGTGGAACTCGCTGTTGATGTCCACGATCGGCGCGAACGACCAGTTCATGCCCAGCGCCGCGCCCTCGGCGCATGCCGTATACCCCATCCGATAGGCGTTTTCGGCGTCATCCGTCGCGGCGACCGCCATGGGCTGACCGAAGCTCGTGCCCTCAAACGCCATGCCGTCTCCCCCGCGTTCCGTGTTCGCGGCGAGAAGGAGCGGGATCTTCGCCATGCTCTGGATGGTGCGATGCGTCTGCTGGATCTCCGCCGCCATGCCAGGACGATACATCATCGCGCCGACATGCAGGTCGTTCAGGAGGTGATGCAGAAGCCCGGGATCGCTGCTGAAGCCCATGGGGCAAAACACCTGCCCGACCTTCTCCACCAGGGTCATGGACGCGCGCGTCTCCTCGACCCAGCGGATTGCGTCTTCCTTCAGACAAAACGGTTTTGCTTTGAGATCAATCATAAATCTATCCTCTTTTACAGACAGCCTCTTTTCACAGAGAGATGAAAAGAGGCTGTCTGGGAAATCTTTCGATGTTACAGTCAACTTTGTGTCCCGGCTCCGGCTTTCTTGCCGGGCGAGAGAATCTTTCGCAGGAGCCCCTCGTTGTTCAGATAAATCAGGAACACGACCAGCAGCACCGCATTGATGATGCTCTGCGCGGAGGCACTGACCTCGTTGGAGAAGACTGCGAACGTGGAGTTGAGCAGGCTCATGCACACAGCCGCAAGCAGGTAGCCCAGCTTGTCATTGCTGAAGCGTCCGATATAGCCGCCGATGAACATGGGCAGGAACGCCGTGAACATGATGCCGATGGAGCCGAAGCCCAGTGAGCCGCCGTTGATGTTCGAGCTGCGAACGGTGTTGAGGAAGCCCACAATGCCCATCAGAGCGCCGCAGAGCAGATAGCACCAGAGCGCGTTCGGCACCTCGCGGATGCCGGTGTTGACGGCGACCTTCTGCCCGCTTTGCAGGGCCTTGTAATCATAGCCGAATTTGGTGTGGTCAAAGAGATAGATGATACCGGCGAGCACGACCACGATGACAAGCAAAGACCAGTACCAGTTGTTGGAGAACGCGGTCATGGAGGCGTTGCGAACCTCATCCATGACATATTTGCCGCTCGTGAGCGTGAACGTCACGCCCTCATAGATCAGCGTCACGCCCAGCGACGTGATGATCGGCGGGATGCGCAGCGTGACATAGAGCGCGCCGGACAGAAGTCCGATCACAGCGCCGATCGCGATGTTCAGCGCCAGCATCATCCACGCGCTGCCCGCGCCGCCCGCCAGAACGGCATAGGTGATCTTTGAGCTCAGAACAGAGGCAAGCACCGCCATCGCGCCCAGCGAGAAGTCAAAGCGTCCGCTGTTGAGGTTGATCGAAAGCGCCATTGTCGTGATCATCACGATCGCGGTATAGAGCACAAAGTAATTGAGACTCGTGCGATTCCCAAGCAGCGTTTTGCCGTTCGCCGCGCATATTGCAAGCAGAATGGCCGCCGTGATCACGGGGATCGCGAGGGTCCCGATCACGTTACGCGCAGTCAGCGATCTCGTTTGTTTCATGTCATCTGCCTCCGTCCGGTCGGGTTTTGCATGCAGCCGGAGGACCCGGCTGCATGCATTTCAATGAAATAGGAGAAAAGAACTTGGATCTTACTTCACGATCTCGGCAAACGCGTCATAGGTGACGTCTTCGCCGATCACAGCGTCGAGCTGGGTCTTGCCGATGATCGGAGCATCGCCCTGATCGCCGGTCATGATCTCGTTGAAGGTGTCGCTGTCGGTGGCGACGAGATAATCCTGGCTGAAGGAGATCGCGTTGCCGTCGGCGTCGCGGATCACATTGCCGTTGACAGCATTCAGAACCGCCGCGAAGATGGGGCCGATGCTGGAGGAGTACTTGCCGGCGAGGTAGACCAGGCTGCCTTCGCTCATGTTCTTGGCATTGCCGGAGGTGAAGGAATCGATATCGCCATAGGGAAGCTTCGCCTCGTTGAGGGCATCCGCGAAGAAGGTGGTCGCCATGCCGACGCTCAGGAACGCCTCGGGACCGTTGCCGAGGATGCCGAAGAGCTCGTCAAACGTGGTGTCGCCGAAGCCCTGGAAGTAGCCGACGACTTCCACATCACCGGCGCCGATCTTGCTCACGTCAACGCCCTGATCGCCGAAGATCTGGCCGACGATGGCGTCCTTCTCAGAGGAGCCGCCGTAGGTGCAGCCGAGGCCGACCAGCACGCCGGCAGCACGGTAAACGTGCATCGGATTGGGGATGAACGCGCCGTAGAGTGCAACCTTGGTATAGCCCTGCTCAGCGAAATACTCACCCATGGCAACGCCGGCTTCAAACTCGGTGTCCATGCTGGGACCGATCTGACCGACAAAGTACTCGTTGCTCTTGAACTGCTCGAACTGCTCGTCATCCAGCATACCGGAGGCGACTGCATAATAGAGCTGGTTCTCCGCGCAGGTCTCCAACTGCGTGGCACGGTCAGAGCTGGAGAGGCTGATGATGGCGTCGTAGCCCTGGGCGGCAAACTTCTCGATGGCGCTCTTCTCCGCCGCAGCGTCCTCGAGCTGCTCGGTGTAGGTGAAGGTCACGGGATAGTTCGCGGCGATGTAGTTCTCGTAGTAGCTGCGGAAGGCAAGGGCCTCTTCGCCGCTGACGTCGGCAACCAGAACGCCGATCTTCACGGCGTCGCCGGAGGCCGGTGCACTTGCTTCCTCAGAGCCCTGAGGCTCAGTGGTCTTGCTGCCGCAGCCGGCCAGTACGCCAAGGCACATGACACAGACCAGGACCAGCGCAAGAATTTTGGACAGGTTCTTGTTCATTTTTTGTTCCTCCATTTAATATTGTTACGCTTTCGCGTAAGCGTACATGGTTATCTCGGCAGCATCTGCGTGCGATAGTTCAGGCCGGTCACATAGACCACGACGAGGAAGAAGATCGCACTGACGATCTGGCTGATGCCGTAGCCGGAATTGGTGTCGATCAGAAGCTTCAGGATGTTATTCAAAATCACATAAGAGAAGCCGCCGACAACCGCAGCATAGATTCTGGATCTCGGGCCGCCGGAGATGGGCATGCCGCCGAACACGATGGCAACGACAATGTTCATGCCGATGCTGCCCGCCGTGGTCGCCGTGACAGACGGCGTATAGACCAGCGTGAGAAACGCGCCGAGTCCGACGCCGATGCCTGCCATCACAAAAGCGATGATCGCATACCGGTTGACCTGGATACCGGTGAGCTGCGCGCAGACCGGATTCCCGCCCAGGAACTTCTGGCGGCGTCCGATCTTCGTATAGTCGAACACAAAGAAGCAGATCAGGCAGAAGATCACCAGCGCCGCGATCTTGAAGCCCGGTGTGTCCAGCGGCTTCACCACCGCAGAGGGGATGCTGATGCCGCCGAGCGCGCCGCCGTTAGTCGTGATGATCTGCCCCGCGATCGCCGAAAGCACCGACATCATGGCAACCGTCGTGACGAAGACCGGGATATTGAACACGCTCGCCAGAACCGAGCTCAGAAGCGAGCAGCCGATCGCCACGCCGAAGATCACAAGAATCATGATCGGCAGGCTCTCCGTTGCGTTGTAGGCCATAACGCCCAGCGTCGCGCTGAAGAGCGTCGAGGCGCCGAGGCTGATATCGAACGAGCCGAGCGTATAGATGAACACCGCTCCGGTCGCGACGATGGCGAGCACCACGCCCTCATTGAAAATGATGCGCAGATACATGTCCAGCCGGTAGCCCTTGCTCTGCACCGTGAGCACCAGCGCGCCGAACAGCAGCACCAGTGCCACAAACGGCATGAGTGTGATGAGCGTTTGACGAAGCTTGTATTTTCGGAGGGTATTCGCATTGTCTTCCTTCATCCTGCCGCACCTCCTCAAATCATAAAACCAATGATCTCGGCGTCTGTCAGCGATTCGCTGCGCTGGAATTCTTTCGTCACAGCGCCGTCCTTCAAAATCAGCAGCCGATCGCACATGCCGATCAGCTCGGAGAGCTCCTCGGAGATCATCACGATGGACTTGCCTTCTTTCTTCAGCTGTACCATCAGCTGGTACATGGCGCGCTTTACGCCGATGTCGACGCCGCGCGTCGGGCAATCGAGGATCAGAATATCGCTGCCGCGACCGATCCACTTTCCAAATACGACCTTCTGCTTGTTGCCGCCCGAAAGCTCGCTCACCTGCTGGTCTCTGCCGGCGCATTTGATGGAGAGCGCCTCGATCTGCTGATCGACGTATCCGCGTTCTCTGCCGTTGAGGACCAGAAAATCACCGATTGCGTACTGCTCCATGCCGGCGATCGCAATGTTGTCGCGGATGCTCGCCGTGAGCGAGAGCGACTCCACGTCGCGGTCTTTCGCAACGTATCCGATGTGCTGCTTCATCGCGACGGTCTCGTTCGTGATCTTTACGCCGTTGCCGGTGCGAACCTCGCCGCTGTCCGGGCGCAGCGCGCCGAAGAGGATCTTGCCCAGCGGATGCATTCCGCAGTGGGAAAGGCCGCCGATGCCGACGATCTCGCCCTTGTACAGCGTGAGATCCATATTGTGCAGGACGTCTCCATAGGAGATATCGGTCGCCTGCAGCACGACCTCCTCTTCATGAGAAGGAATAAAATCGCTGCGGTAGTAGTCGCCCTGCAGCTCTCGTCCGATCATGCTCGTGCGGATCTGGTCGGGGTCGAATTCCTCTTTTTTGAAGTGCCGGATGATCTCGCCGTCGCGCAGGACCGTCAGTGTATCGCAGACCTCGATGATCTCGTCCAGGTCATGCGAAATGAAGAGCACGGCCTTCCCTTCCCTGCGGAAGCGCTTCATCAGATCATATAGGATCGTTCTGCCCTCCTGTGAGAGCGCCGTGGTTGTCTCGTCCACCACCAGCACATCCGGGTTTTTCATCGCGACCTTCGCGATCTCAACGAGCTTGCGCATCTGGAAGTCAAGCGCTCCCATTGGCGTACTGCCCGTGATGTTCTCAATCCCGATGGCGCGCAGAGCTTCATCGGCGGCGCGGTTCATGGCGCGGCGGTCGACCGTTCCGAGCTTGCCGCGAAACTGCTTTGTCTCGCCGAGGAACAGGTTCTCCGCGACGGAAACGCCCTGAATGGTGCCGCTCTCCTGCACGATCATCCCGACGCCCTTGTTCAGCGCCTCGATCATGCTCTCCGGCGCCCAGGGCTGGCCGTGGAAAAACATCTCTCCCCGGTCCGCCTTCTGCATGCCTGCGGCAATGGAAGTGATGGTGGACTTGCCGGAGCCGTTCTCTCCGATGAGGCCACGGATCTCGCCCGGGTATGCCGCCATGGAAACGTCGCCCAGCGCGACCGTACTCGCAAAGCATTTGCGGATATGTTTCATCTCCAGAATCGGTTCCGTCATACTTTTCACCTCAATGCCATTATAAAAAATCCGCTGATTGGAAACTACGGAACGTTTGCCGTGTTTTCCTCAACTTTTTTGGGAAAATGTGATGAGAAACCGAATCCACTCGCTTCATTTGACCTTGCCCGCGGTTTTTAGGTTAAAAATTCAAGGTTTTTATCTTGCAAACAACGCAGATGTCCGTTTTTTGCTTTTTTCTCACGTGCAGTATTGATTTTTGCTCTCTGCTCCGATATTCTAACATCACAGAAAGCAGGTGATCGTATGCCGCAGTACTATGAAATCGTCAATTTCAGCACGGACAATCCTGTCAAATGCAGTATGCGCAGACTCGGGACCATCGACGAGCATCTGCACGACTTCTTCGAGATGGATCTCGTGCTCAGCGGAAAATGTGAAGCGAGCATCGACGGACAGGTCTATACCCTTCGCACGGAGGACGTCATTTCGATCGACGGTCATACGCCGCACGCCTTCCACAGCTCGGACTGCACGCTCATCACCGTCCAGTTCGAGCAGTCGCTGTTTGAGCGCACGCTTCCCGATCCGAAGCACCCGCGCTTTTTCTGCAACAGCGCCGTACAGGGCGATTCGGCTCCGTTTCAGCAGCTTCGCCGTCTGATCGCGCATTTGGTAAAAAATAATGCGGATCGCCAATTAGGCTATCCGCTTCGCAACTGGGCGCTGATCTATCGTCTCATGGACGTGATGTACAACAACTTCCGGATGGAGGAATCCGATGCGCAGGTGCAGCGCGCCCACCGCTACGCAGCACGCATGACCGAGATCAGCCGGATCATATCCGAAGAATATCAAAACGATCTCACGCTTTCGGAGCTGGCGGAGCGCGTGCATCTCTCAGCGCCCTATCTCTCGAAGTTTTTTGATCGGCAGTATGGCATCACGTTCCTTGCATATCTCACCCGCGTTCGGCTGAATCACGCGACGAAGGAGCTGCTGCAGACAGATGATACCATTGAAACCGTCTCCGCCAACAGCGGCTTCCCGAACAGCCACGCGTTTGTACAGGCATTCAAAAAAGAACACGGCATTCTCCCGAGCGTCTATCGCAGACAGGCACGAGCCGGAAAGGCGCAGGCGGAAACGGTCGTCCCCTTTGTGGAGCAGCACGACTACATGGCGGGGCTGAAAAAGTATCTGGACGTGCAGGAGGTCGGAACACCGTTTCAGGCAATCTCCTGCAATGCCGCCGTGCGCTGCAGCAAACCCCTGCGCAGGCTGAAGCACACCTGGCGCACGATGCTGACCGCGACGAGCGCTTCGGCGCTCCTGCTCGGCGACGTACAGGAAATGCTGCGCCGCGCGCAAAAGGACATCGGCTTCCGGTCCATCAAATTCAACGGCATCCTCTCGGATGATATGCACGTTTATAATGTCGGACGGGGCGGCGAGGTGGAATACAGCTTCATCTATGTCGACAAGCTGTTTGACTTTCTGATCTCGATCGGGCTGCAGCCATTTGTGCAGCTGTCCTGGATGCCGGAGGCACTGGCAAAGCACCGTCGGCGTCTGTTCGGCTATCTCGTGAGCGAGCCGGAGAATCTCGGGGCATGGTGCGAGCTCGTGCAGGCGCTGATCCGTCATCTGCAGGCAAGATACGGCCGGGAAACCGTCCGGCAGTGGCGCTTCTGCGTCTGGGATCAGCCGGACACCCCCAGCACGCTGTATGGCTTCGAGGAGCCCGGCGCGTTCTATGCGTTCTATCAGGGCACTTACAACGCCGTGAAGCAGTGCGATCCGCTGCTGCAGTTCGGCGCGCCGGCGACCTTTTATATCCTGCAGCCGGGCTATACGAACTGGTATATCCCGTTCCTGGAGTGGGCGCGAAAGAACAACTGCCCGCCGGACTTTTTGAACTTCCATTATTACGACACGGTGCTCAACGATCTCGGAAGCGGTCAGGAGGCTTTCGGCTTTGCGCAGTCCATGACGCTTCGGGATACGCCGGACGACCTGCGGGATTTTGTGAACCAGGTCCGCAGCGAACGCAGCGCCCTCGGCGCGCAGACGCTCCCGATCTATCTCTCCGAGTGGAACAACACGCCAAGCCAGCAGGATCTGCTCAACGACACCTGCTTCAAGTCCTGCTATATCATTAAGGGCATTCTGGAAAACTACGATCAGCTGGACAGCTTCGGCTACTGGTCGCTCACAGACTGGATGGGTGAGGCACCCCAGCCGCGCGAGATGTTCTTCGGCGGGCTCGGGCTCTTCACCGCGGGCGGCGTGCCGAAGGCCAGCTATTATGCGTTCACGCTGCTGCGGCAGCTCGGCGATACCCTGCTCGGCAAGGGCGAGGGCTGGTTCATCACGAAAAGTAAGGACCGGTACCAAATCCTGCTGTACAACTACCGGCATTTTTCCAACCTCTACGCGATGGGCGAGCGCTTCGACATGACCTTCACCGACCGCTACACGCCCTTCTCCCCCGAACAGATGCTGGACGTGCATCTGACGCTGCGGGACGTCGCGCCGGGACAGTATCTCGTGACGGAGCGGTACATCAACCGCAAGGTCGGCAGCGCCTTTGACCTGTGGGTCTCCATGGGTGCGGTGGAGCTGTTTGAGCCGGAAGACATCAAAACGCTCCAATGCAGGAGCGTTCCGGGGCTCAACAAATATACCGCCGAGGCAGAAGACGGTGTTCTGGAGCTCGACGCGATGCTGGACATGCTGGAAGTCCGGCTGATCACACTTACAAGTCTCGAATAAGCTGAACATAATAGCAAACGGCAGCGGAGATCGATAATCACCGTTGCCGTTTGCTTTCTTGATAAATGAAACATGGGATCAATTGATTGTTTAAGAGATCTAAAAGAGAGGATGCTATGGACACGAATTCTGTCAGACGCCCAAACGGGATGGGCTCCATACGTCAGCGTGAAAATGGGCGCTGGGAGGCTCGATGCACCATCGGTACAGATCCGTTCACCGGGAAACAGATACGAAAATCCATTTACAGAGGATCGGAGAAGGAAGCTCGAATGGCCTTGATCCGGAAGCTCAGCGAGCTGGATGAGATTTCTGACGTTTACTCCGGCACAGAGTTTACTTTAGAAGAATGGCTTGAAATCTGGCTGCAGGAGTACTCTCTAAATAAAAAGTATTCTACACTGAAAGGATATAGGGCACAGATCAAAAAACACATTACGCCTGCACTTGGAAACTATAAGCTGAAGCAACTCACTCCGTTTATGATTCAGCGGTTCCTGAATCATCTCAGTCAAGAAGACGAGAACGGGAAAACACTGGCTCCAAAAAGCATTAAAAATGTATATGCAATACTGAATGCTGCCTTGTCTCAGGCTTTGGAGAATGGGTACATCAAACGAAACCCCTGTAAGAATGCAAAACTGCCGCAAATAGAAAAAGCGTTGGTCAAGCCTCTCTCCGATCAGCAGATCAAAGGATTTCTGAAACTGTCTGAAAATGACGCACTATACGGGATAGCGTTGCGTCTGATTCTGTTCACCGGACTCCGCGAAGGAGAAGCAATTGGGTTGACATGGGACTGTGTTGACTTTGAGAAAGGCGCCCTGATCATCAATAAGCAGCTGCAACATCGTCCGCGGAAAGACGGCGGCTGCGCTTTAGCTCCTGTAAAAAACGGGAAAGCACGGATGTTAATGCCGGCACCATATGTAATGCAGCTATTAAAAGAAAGATACCACGAACAGATGTCGCAGAGCCTCGAAGCCGGAGACAAATGGATCGCATGGAAGGATGAGACCGACCACAGAAAAGCTCTGGTTTTTACAAATGAGCTTGGCAGACACCTGATCCCGAAACGAGTCTATCTGAGATTTAAGAGAATCGCAAATGAAATCGGTGTTCCTGATGCACGGGTTCATGATCTTCGACACACATACGCCGTGTTATCCCTTCAGAACGGTGATGACATTAAAACAATACAGACAAATCTCGGCCACGCTTCTGCAGCATTCACCCTGGATGTATATGGTCATGTCAGCATTCAAATGCAGAGAAAAAGCTCAGCTCGAATGGAAAATTATATTCAATCTTTGAAATTGGAATAAAAGAAAGTGAAATTCATTTATCAATAAAATCATTATTTACAATAATTCCGTTAATTGCAGAAAAATAGGGGTATTAGGGGCAAAAAATGTCACTTCATTTTCGGTATCCAGTTTCTTCCAGCCCTCAAGCCATTGAAAAACAAAGAAAAATTGCCATTGTCTAATCGTGACAATGGCAATTCGTTTGGCAGGGGAAGAAGGCTTCGAATTGCTCTGATGTTTTATCAATAATTTTATTAAACACAATAAGTACTAATAAGTTCATTAAATCGCGTATTTTGCGCTCGGT
>JBGUHV010000156.1:0-3561 GCA_045112425.1 Oscillospiraceae bacterium | reverse complement strand
CGGGGTTGCCCTCCTCGTCCTCCTCCTCGACGACTCCGTCCTCAATCGTCTCCTCCAGACGCGCCTCGGTGTCCTCGGTGAGCGCCTGATAGTCATTGGGATCGAAGTTGCCGAGCGAGACCATGCCCTTGATGGCGCCGGTGTTCGGATCCATGGCGATGGCGGCGGCGCCGTTGAGCACGTCGTAGTCCTCCACGGCCTGCTTGAGGTTCTTCTCGAGATAATACTGGATGTTCGCATCGAGCGTGACCTTGATGTCGGCGCCCGCGGTCTCCTTGGTGTAATCCTCGTACTTGATGTTGAGCATGCCGATGGAGCTCTTGTCCGAAAGACGCGTGACGCGCCCCATGCCGCCGGCGAGCACGTTGTCATACTGGCTCTCGATGCCGGCGAGACCGTCGTTGTCGATGCCGACGTAGCCGAGGACGTGCGCGGCGAGATCGCCATAGGGATAGTAGCGCTTGGAATCGGGCGAGAGGACGATGCCGTTGCAGCCCTTGTTCGCGTTTTTATACTCGCGGATCGGCTCGGTGTCGGAGCGGTCGACCTTGCGGGCGACGATCTTGTAGTAGGAATCCTGATCCTGCGCGAGCGACATGACCTGCTCATAGGTCACGCCGTAGTCCGCGAGATTGTCGGCAAGAACGTGCGCAATGCCGTTGAGATCCCAGTCGTTCTTCACGATGTCCGCAGGCGAGAGAATGACGGTGTCCTTCGTGGCACTCTTTGCAAGGATTTTGCCGTTGGAATCGTAAATCGTGCCGCGCAGAGCGAGCACGTTCTGACGCACGACCGTCTGCTGGATGGCCTGCTGCTCATAGTAATCCTGCTTGAAAATCATGAGATAGCCGAGCCGTCCGAGAAGGAGTATAAAAGCGGCAATGCCGCACACTAAGAAAATCCATCGTGTGCGGCTGATCATTGTGTTATCGGCTCTCTGGGTGCTTGCGCGCCCGGTGGGTTGCACTGCCATGAAACGCTCCTTCCGGGGATGGGTGATCGACTTTCTAAAGCATTATATCACAGCTGTCAACGGAAATATGCCAGGAGCTCGGAGAGGAAATCATCGAGCCGGTCGACCAGACCGTTCGAGCGGGAGCGCTCATAAACGGCGACGGCATGATCCTCGCTGCTGTGAGAGAGGAAATAAACCTGCTCATCGCGCGGGCGCTGCATGCCCAGCGTGGTGACGGCGTAATCCTCCAGCTTGGTGAAGTTAAACGCGGATTCGTATTCGATCTCGAGCTCGTCCTGCACCTGTTCGACGGCGCGAAGCTCGCTCTCGAGACGGTAAACCTCCTGCTGTGCCTGCGTGATCTGCGTGCGGACCTGCAGCGAGAAGGTCCAGATCAGCAGCGCCGCAAGGAAGAGCACCACCGCCGTCGGCGCGACGGCCATGACCCGGAAGACCGGGCGGGGCGCGGCGTGCGTCCGCGGCTGGGTGTGGGTCTGCGGGCGCGGCTTCGGCTGCAGCTGGGGGGCTGCGGTGCTGTACCGCATGGTATCCTGACTGGGGCGCGACAAATCATAGGCCATGCTGTCTGTCATAACGGGCGTGCGTCTGCGCCGGGATTGCTGCGTCTGTGCCATGGCTGCCGCTCCTTTCCGAAATTCGTTTATCTGTTTACATAATAGTACATTTAGACATGTTCTGCAACCCTGAGTTTTGCACTTCTTGCTCTCGAGTTGGCAATCTGCTCCTCCGGCGAGGGCAGGATGGGCTTGCGGGAGACGCTCTTGAGCGTCTGCACAAAGCCGCAGGTGCACACGGGGAAATCGCGCGGACAGGTGCAGCCGTCCTCGCGGCGGCGAATGCCGTTTTTGACGATGCGGTCCTCCAGCGAGTGGAAGCTGATGACGGCGAGTCTGCCGCCGGGGCGAAGCTTGTCGGGCGCGGTGTCCATCATGGTCTGCACGGCGCCGAGCTCGTCGTTGACGGCGATGCGGATGGCCTGAAACGAGCGCTTGGCCGGATGCTGCTTTTCGCGCAGCGCGGCGGCGGGCATGGCCGAGCGAATGATCTCCACGAGCTCGAGCGTGGTTTCGATCTCCCTCTCCTGCCGGGCGCGCACAATGGCGCCGGCGATGCGGGGGGCGTATCGCTCCTCACCGTAATCATACAGGATGCGGCGGAGTCGATCCTCCGGCCAGGTATTGACCACCTCATGCGCGGAGAGACTGGCGCTGCCGTCCATGCGCATATCGAGCGGCGCGTCCTGCATGTAGGAAAAGCCGCGGTGCGCCTCGTCGAGCTGCGGCGAGGAGACGCCGAGATCGAAGAGCATGCCGTCCACGGCGTCGACGCCGAGGCGGTCGAGAATGGCGGCGACGTCGGAAAAGTTGCCGTGCACGAGGCGGACTCGCTCGCCGAAGGGGGCGAGGCGCTTTCCGGCGCGCTCGATGGCGGTCTCGTCGCGGTCGATGCCGATCAGGAGCCCCGTCGTGAGCCGCTTTGCGATCTCGAAGGAATGGCCGCCGAGACCGAGCGTACCGTCGACGTAAATCCCGTCGGGCCGAATCCTGAGCGCTTCCATACATTCATTAAGAAGAACAGAAATATGCACTGGATGATTGTGCTGATCCATAAATGCCTCGCAGAGTTCGCGCTCGCAAGCGCGAAGAATTCATATTATTTTGCGCCGGGAACTTGTTTCCGGCCGCAAAATACCGCTCGCGGAGAAAGAAATTCTTTTTTCGCAAGTCGCACTTGCGGCAAGAATTACTTTCGGAGTGCAGCCCCCTTAATTCGTTCGCTGCTCGCAGCGGACGAATTAAAATCCCAGTTCGTCCATGACGGCCGCGATGTTCTCCGGCGCGCTCTCGATGGCGCAGATCTTATCCCAATCCGCCTTGTTCCAGAACTCGGCGTGGTTGTTCGTGCCGACGACGGTCACTTCCCTGCCGAGATGGATCGTGTCGCGCAGGGTCTGCGTGAGCAGGATGCGGCCCTGCGCATCGAGCTCGACTTTGGCGGCATTGGCGAACATGGGGCGCAGCTTGCTCTGCAGCGAATAGGGCAGCTCGTTGGCCTTGTCGCACAGGCGCTGCCAGTTCGCCTCGTTATACGCGCAGAGGCAGGGCTCACGCGAGATGGTGACATAGAACGTGTCGCCGAGCTCCTCGCGGAGCTTGGACGGGATGAACAGACGGCCCTTGGCGTCCAGCGTGTGTTGATAGGTGCCGGTCATGCTCTTCCCTCCCTCCGGCGGCAATTTGTGGGTTTGAAGGCATTGGGTGTGGTATTTGGATGCACTTTAACCCATTTCTCCCCACTTTGATGTTAGTATACCGTGTTTTGTGGGAAAAGGCAAGTGTAAAATTCGATAGTACCGGCACTTTCTTTCCGTGAAAACATACAAAAATCCCCGATGGTTTTTCCATCGGGGATCAAGGCTGTCAAAGAACGATGTCCTTTGACAGCCAAAGGGATACTCGCGCTCCATCGCGGCAGGCGTTGCCCGCCTTGGTCGGCGTGAGGGCGCGGCATCAGCCGCGCCTCAGGGAGATTTTCCGCCGCACATGTCGCCGGAAAATCGACTGAATTGAATTCGCGGCATCCGA
>JBGUHV010000155.1:0-5714 GCA_045112425.1 Oscillospiraceae bacterium | reverse complement strand
CTGGGAGGAGGAGAACTTCACGATGAACGCGCGCGAGATTTCGGCGGCGCTCTTCCACGGGCGCGGCTCGACCTCGCAGCCGTTTTTCTGCAACGCGGCGCGCGACATTTTCCGCGGGCTGCTGGTGCATTTTGTGCGCCGCGCCAAGGCCGATCCGGAGCGGTGGATGCCGCGGCTGAACAACGAGAGCCTCCTGCGCGCGATCCACAGCTTTACCACGCAGGAATATCTCAAGGTCTTCCGGAGCTATCCGGATCTGAACAATCTGCTCACCTATTTCGGCGACGGCACGTCCAATCAGGCGCTGGGCGTCTTCGGTGAGCTCAACAGCATGGTCTCGGAATATTTCGTGGGCATCATCGCCCGGCACAATCCCGAGCGGAGCATTTCCATGCGGCAGGCCGTCCGCCGGAAGGGCGGCAGGGCGATGTTCGTGGAGTATGATCTCTCCGTCGGCGAGACGCTTTCGCCCGTTTACCGTCTGCTGATCGACCAGGCGCTCAAGGAGGCGCTCGGCCGCTCGAAGAGCGAGGGCAGCGTCTATCTGATTGCCGATGAGTTCAAGCTCCTGCCCAAGCTCCAGCACATCGACGACGCGCTCAACTTCGGGCGCGGGCTCGGCGTGCGCGTGATGGCGGGCATCCAGAGCATCGACCAGCTCTATGACATCTACGGCGAGGAGAAGGGCGCGGTCATCGCCGGCGGCTTCGGCAGCATGTTCGCGTTCCACACCAACGACGGCTCCTCCCGCGACTATATCACCAAGCGCTTCGGCTCGAACATCATGGTCTATGACTATGTGAGCGCGCAGAAGAACACGATCATATCCAACGAGCGCAGCGGCAACACCGTGGAGGAATGGGATCAGATGAATCTCGGCGTGGGGCAGGCGATCATCGGCCTCGGCTACGCGCCGCCGTTCCTGTTTCAGTTTGACGAATTCGGAAAGTGAGAGGCACAGAACATGGCAAAATGGAATCAGAGAAGCGAGGCGGACCGCTACAACGCGCGCGTGTCCAACGTCTTCACCAGCAGGGGGAATCTGACGGATCTCGCGGGCTATTTCTTCTCCGGCTACGGCCCGGTCTCCTTCATGGTTGGCGGCGGCTCCGCGGCGGAGCGCTATGCGCCGCTGATGCGGTTTCTGCAGGAGGTCATCGGGCGCATGCCGGTCATCGTGCTGCACGGACAGAGCCGCCTGCTGGAGGATCACATCTGCCAGGCCTGGGGCTTGCTGCCGGAGCAGGAGCGGCCGCCCCTGTGGATCACGAATTCAAATCGGCCGTATTTTGAGCCGTTTGTCGGCATGTCGGTCGGTCAGCTGATTTCCACCGTGCGCCGCCTCGGGCAGACGCTGGGCTACACCGCGCAGCCGAGACTCGAGCGCGTCGTGCGCGCGCACGCCGAGGTGCTGCGCCAGCTGCAGATCCCGCTGAGTCTCACGGGGCTGTCCTATCTCTGCAGCTTTGTGGACATGGGCGAGCTGCACGCGAACGTGATGGAGCTGCCCTGCGGGCAGGACACGGCGCGCCGCATCTGGGCCGATATGGGCGCCGACGCGGACGACGGGCAGTTCGACCTGTTCCGCACCGCCGTGCAAAACCTCGAAAAAGACGCTTCCCGCAGCGGATGGATTGCAGATGAGCAGATTTCGGAGTATAATATCATCACTGCCATGCAGCATCGCGCCGTGCTCACCGTTTCGGTCGACCGGTATTACACCGAGCAGATGCTGCCCTATCTGCTCGAGGAGCTCAAGATAGCGGGCGGACAGCCGTTCGTGCTGCTCATCGACGGGCTGCAGATCCGGGATGAGGCGTTTCTCGAATATCTCTGCGCGCCGAGCGCGTCCTGCGTCCGGGGCTATCTCTCGGATAATGTGCTCGAGCTCACCGGCGGCGATGAGAATCAGTTTCTCCGCCTGGCGGGCGGCGTGAGCAGCTTCGTCTTCTTCAAGCACAGCACCGGCAGAACCGCGACCGTCCTCTCCGAGGTGTTCGGCCGCTATGAGCACACCAAAATCAGCACCACGCAGGGCACCAACCGCGGCGCGTATCAGATCTTCGCGCGCGGGCGGCACGACGACGTGCAGTACACCACGGAGAACCGATACCGCGTGATGCCCGAGGAGCTCATGGCGCTCGGTCAGCGGCAGGCGATTGTGTTCGACACGCAGACCGATCAGATCATTCATTTCAACTGACGATTCTTTTAACAGGAGGCAACCGATATGGCATTTCAATTCGGCGGTTCCGGCTCGCAGAGGCCGTTGAGCGGCCCTCCCGGAAGCGATTCCGGCGGCCCGCCGGCTTCCACCGGCGGCGTGCCGGGGCGCGGCGGCGGCTTTCGGGACACGCCCACGCCCAGAAGACCCGACGCCGTGCCCGACGTGCCCGCTCTGAGCGACGAGCAGAGCTGCTATCCGGGGCGGGGTCAGAACTGGAACACAGCCCGGACAAAGCGCGGCATTCCCGCGGGCGGCATTGACATCCCCTGGCGGATCGTCATCCCCGTGCTGCTGATTGCGGCGGCCATTGCGCTGTGCGTGATCTATCGCGACAGCATCACCGCGTTTCTCTCGCAGATCCTGGTCTGGGTCATCACGATCATCGTGATTGTCCTGCTGGTCCGCTGGCTGATTTTCGGCGGACGCAGGAGACGCTGAGAACCACCATACTGAACCATCCAGAAAGAGAGGAGAGCCTGTCATGAGTTTTTGCGGCAATTGCGGCACCCGGCTGGACGACAACGCCTGGCGCTGCCCGAACTGCGGCATGCCCGTGCCCGGGGCGCAGCCGCCGGAGCCGGTCTATGAGGAGCCGGCGTTTCCCGAGCCCGCCTACGGGCAGCCGAGCTACCGGGAGCCCGCCTATCCGGAGCCGGGCTACAGCGAGCCCGCCTACGGGCAGCCGAGCTACCAGGAGCCTGCCTATCCGGAGCCGGGCTACAGCGAGCCCGCCTATGGGCAGCCGAGCTATCCGGAGCCGGCTTACAGCGAGCCGTCCTATCCGGAGCCGGCCTATGAGCAGCCGTCCTATGAGGACAACGGCTTCCGCCGTCCGGCCTACGGCGCGCCGGGCGACCGCGAGCCGTCCTATGACCATCCCGCTCCGCCGTCTTCCCGCCCGCCCGCCTACGGCGCGCCGAGCGGCGGCGAGCAGCGCAGAGACTTCAGCGCCGTGAAGGACACCGTGATGGATTCCGCCGGCAAGGCGTTCACGGGCGCGAAGAACTTCGCAGGCCAGATCGGCAAAAAGGTGGAGGACCGCAACGCGGCCATTGCCGCCCAGGTGGAGGCGGACGCCCGCCGCCAGAAGGAGGCGCAGCAGCAGAAGAAGACCATGCGCATGTCCGAGGGCACGAAGCACATGTCCGACACCGAGCTCTGGAGCTGGCTGAAGCAGAGCTCCAAGCGCCAGCTGTTTTACACCGACGAGCCCTCCGATCTGACGGAGGACGCCTTCATGGGCAAGATCCAGAACCGTCTCGATCAGAACGCCGTGCCCGCCACCGTGGAGCGCCGCACCATCGAGTGGGATCGCAGCGGCGTGAGCAAATCCGTCTATCTCGTCAAGCCCCGCACCGACGTCGTCAACCCCCTGTCCTGCCTCGTGCAGTTCAACCACGTCGGCAGCTTCACCTTCGTGGAGGAGAAGACCTTCATCACCCCGCCGGATCTGCCCGAGGTGCCGGAAAAGCCCCTGCCGCTCGACGCTTCGGCGGCCAAGTGGGCCGGCACGCTCCTGCTTTACGGCCTGATCGCCATCGTGGTGGGTCTCGTGCTCGCCTTCACCTCGCGCTATACGCGCGGCATCGGCTTCCTGGTCGCCCTCGTTGGCGCCGGCATGATGATCGGCGGCTATTTCATGAATCAGAAGAACCGCGCCATCCGCGAGCACAACGCCAAGTGCGCCGCGCAGGAGCGCGCGTGGAACGCCGCCTGGGAGAACTGGAAGAACTCCATCTTCCTCCACTCCTTCCAGGAGGACATCAACGGGCAGCTCAGCCGCATCTTTGATTCGGTGTTTGAAACCATCAAGCAGGTCAACGCCGAGCTCTTCAGCACTGCCAAGTCGGTGGAGCAGGAGGAGAGCTCCAAGATGAACGAGCTCGAGCAGCTCATCGCCCGCAGAAAGGACGAATATCGTTAATCTGCCGGACAGACAAAACCGTTGGAGCGCCGGCTGCAGCACTCTGCAGCCGACGCTGCCCATACCGGGGGATTAGACATGAATCAAGCCAACCATATCCTGCGCTGGAATCAGGTCATGAAGGACCGCTGGTCCTATCAGGTGGAGCCGTGCGAGAGCCGGTATCTGATCTATTCCGTCTCGCGCCTGCCGGACTTCACGAATCCGCGCTTCGACTACCTCTGCAAGGAGGCGGACGGACGCGCCGCCGAGGTCGTCAAGCGCCAGATGATCATGCTGCGCCAGCTGCACAGTCTCGGCCCGGAGTGGAGCATGAGCCTGCGCCTGAAGAAGGCGGACGGCGCCATCACGCTCTATCTGGTGTTCCGCTTCAGCGGCAGAGCCGCCGCGCCGGAGCAGGCCATGCTCGCCGCGGAGCAGCGCATCGAAAACGCGCTCATGCGCAGCGAGTATACCTTCCGCCGCGAGGAGAACGCCGAATCGGAGGCGCTCGACGCGTCGTTTGCGCAGGAGGCCGCCGAGATCACCAAAAACGAGCAGGAGTATCAGAGCGACCGCTATCCCGACGGCTCGTTCCAGAGCTTCTATGTGCCCTATACCTGGACCGCGACGGACAACACCATGGAGCGCATCTGTCTCGCGCTGATGAACCACAGCGGCACCGCCGCCGTGGACGTCACGCTCATCCCCACGCAGTATCTCGAGGCCGAGCGCGACTGGGTCAGCAGCAGCGTGCGCCGGCTCAAGGACTGCATGAACGGCGAGACCTTCCGCTCCGCCGAGGGCAAGATTCTCTGGCAGGGGCAGAAGCTGCCCATGCTCAAAACCCCGCTCGACAATTTTGAAAAACTGAACAAGCAGTATGAGGCGAGCCGGCTTTTCCTCGTCTCCCTGCGCGTTTATGCGGACGCCGGCGCTGATCAGCTGGCAAACGCCCTGCTCGTCAACAGCGCGAAGAACGAGGGCGTCATTCAGGTCTTCCGCCGCGGCTACCGCGCGTTTGACTATCTCGTCTCCTGCTACCGCTCGCTCGACGTCTCCGCCGATGCGCACTCGGCCTACTGGAACCGCCATGCCGCCGATGCGCCCTACCGCGCGCAGCGTCTGCCGCGGCTGGTGAGCGTGGAGGAGGCCTCCAACTTCTTCCGCATTCCGGTGCCGATCAAGCCGGGCTTCCCCGGCTTCGGGTTCGACACCGGCATTGAGACCTTCGTGTCCAAAAAAGAGGCGCGCACCATCATCCGTCTGGGAAGCTATCTGGACGAGAGCGGGGCGGGGCACAATCCCGCGCAGTTCGACAGCCAGCAGTTTGCCAAGCACGGGCTGATCGTCGGCGTGCCGGGCAGCGGCAAGACCACTGCCATGTTCAACATTCTCTATCAGCTCTGGGATGTGCCGGACGAGCAGAAGATCCCCTTCATCATCCTGGAGCCCGCCAAAACCGAATACCGGGCGCTGAAAACGCTGGATATCTTCAAGGAGGACATGCTGGTCTTCACGCTCGGCGACGAGGGCGTCAGCCCCTTCCGCTTCAACCCCATGGAGGTGCTGCCCGGCATCCGG
>JBGUHV010000154.1:0-8016 GCA_045112425.1 Oscillospiraceae bacterium | reverse complement strand
GTCTCGTTCTGCATTTGTAGAATATATCATGAAAGCATTGAAAAAGCAAGCATTTTTTTCGTCTTGGGTTATATTTTTCTTCAATTGTGTCTAAGCTGTTTTCAAGACACAGGATCTTGTGCCGGAGAGACGGAAATTGGAGGTATATTTATATGGTATATCCTATGCCGAGAACGGATCTGGCCGTGGAAGCGCACCGGGTTCGGGCAAACGCTGCCCGGCTTGAGGGTGTGGAGGTGCGCCAAACCAACCGGAACGGGTTTCAGGTCACAACGGTGGAGGTGCGCTCCCCTGCCGCCTCTGAAGAATTATGTAAACCTGTTGGCGTGTATCACACCGTCACACTCGAGCCGGTGCTGCGGCGTGAGGACGAGGCGTTTTCCGCGGCGGTCGGGCTGCTCTCCGAGCTGATTCGCGATCTGCTGCCAAAGGAAGATCGGTTTTCTGCTCTGGTCGTCGGTCTCGGCAATCGGGCGATCACGCCGGACGCCGTTGGCCCGCACGCCATGGAGTCGGTTTTGGCGACGCGGCATCTGCAGGCGCAGGACGCTGCGCTGTTTTCTTCCTTCCGCCCGGTCTGCATCCTCTCCCCCGGTGTACTCGGCACAACCGGCATCGAGGCGGCGCGGATAGTGAAGGCGGTTGCCGCGGATTTGAAGCCCGACGTCGTACTTGCGGTGGATGCGCTCGCCTGCGCCGAGCCGGAACGCCTTTGCCGAACGATCCAGATCTCCGATACCGGCATTACGCCCGGCTCCGGCGTCGGAAATCACCGCGAGGCGTTGGATCGGGAGACGCTCGGCGTTCCGGTCATCGCGCTCGGCGTGCCGACGGTCATGGATATCCGTACCGTTTCGGATTCTGTCAAGCTGGAGGGGCTGTTCGTCACGCCCAGAGATATTGACACCACGGTGTCCGATTTCTCCAAGCTCGCCGGGTACGCGATCAATCTGGCGCTGCAGCCGGAGCTTTCGATTCAGGATTTGGATTTGCTTTTATCGTAATGGGGGCTGTGTTTCACGTGAAACATCGTCCGAACGGGCTTGCTCCATTCCGCCGCCAAGATATCGCCTTGCGAATCTCACCGTCTCCATATCCGCGCCCCCGTTCCTCCTCTCCGACGCAAACCCACGATGGTGGGCTTTGCGTCGGCAAAAGCATAAGGAGTGTTTCACGTGAAACGACAGACTTGCAAAATGATGGCTTCCCTGCTATACTGTGAACACAAAAATAACAGGGGAGAATGAAAATGGCAATCACCATCGCCGTGGCGAATCAAAAGGGCGGCGTGGGCAAAACCACTACCTGTGTCAACCTGACGGCGGCGCTGCGCAAGCGCGGGCGTCGGGTGCTGCTTGTGGACTGCGATCCGCAGGGCAACAGCACCTCCGGAATGGGTGTGGATAAGCAGACGCGTCCGAACTGTTATGATATGATGATCAACGGTGCAGCCGCCAGAGACTGCGTCCGTCACACCAAATGGGGAGACGTCCTCCCCGCCAACGTAAACCTCTCCGGCTGCTCGGTAGAGCTGGTGCAGCTGCCGAAGCGTGAGCAGATCATGAAAGCTGCGCTCTCGGCGATCCGGGAGGACTATGACTTCATCCTGATCGACTGCCCGCCATCGCTCGAGCTGCTCACGATCAACGCCCTCGCGGCAGCGGACAGCGTGCTCATCCCGGTGCAGTGCGAATACTATGCGCTCGAGGGAATCGCCGATCTGATGCGGACGATTCAGATGTGCAACCGCGGCATCAATCCGAAGCTCGAGGTACAGGGCATCGTGATGACCATGTATGACAAGCGCACGAATCTGTCGGAGCAGGTCGTGACCGAGGTGCGCAAGTTCTTCGGCAAAAAGGTGTATAAAACCGCGATCCCGCGCAATGTGCGGCTCTCCGAGGCGCCGAGCCACCGGAAGCCCGCCATTGCCTACGACAAGGAGTCAAAGGGCGCAAGGGCGTATCTCCATCTGGCGGATGAGATCATCAAGCGGGAGAACAAGAGAGAAAAGAAAGCGGCGGAGGCCGCAGCAGCGGAGGTGAATCATGGCGAAGGATAAGAAAAAGGGCCTCGGAACCGGACTGGAAGCGCTCTTCGCCGAGGACGTAAGCCTTGAGGAAAACGAGGCGGAGGAGACTGAGGTGACGCAGCTGCCGATCATGAAGATCGAGCCGCGCTCAGATCAGCCGAGACGCCGGTTCGACGAGGAGGCGCTCGAGGAGCTCGCGGAGTCCATTGCGACACACGGCATGATCCAGCCGATCACGGTCCGGCCGCAGGATTCCGGCTACTATCAGATCATCGCCGGTGAGCGCCGATGGCGCGCCGCGCGCAAGGCCGGGCTCGAGACCGTGCCGGTACATATCCTCACGGTGGACGAGCAGAAGGCCATGGAGATGGCGCTCGTGGAGAACCTGCAGCGCGAGGATCTGAACCCGATTGAAGAGGCGCAGGGCTACGAGGTGCTGCAGCAGACCTACGGCATGACGCAGGAGGAGGTCGCGCAGTCGGTGGGAAAATCCCGCCCCGCAATCGCAAACGCGATGCGCCTGCTGATGCTCTGCGAGCCGGTGCGGCAGCTGGTCGAATCCGGCGAGCTCTCGGCGGGTCACGCAAGAGCGCTCCTGCCGCTCGAGCATCCGGACGTGCAGCTGAACGTGGCGCAGACGATTCTGCAGAAGAAGCTCTCCGTCCGGCGGGCGGAGGCGCTGGTGGACAGCCTGCTCAAGCAGCCGGAACTCGAGCCGGTGAAAAAGAGCGAGACCGCCGTCGACTATCTGGGCGAATGCGCCCGAACGCTGGAAAACGCCCTCGGACGCCGCGTGCGGCTGCAGCAGGGGCGGAAGGTCGGCAAGATCGAGCTGGAATTCTACGGGGCAGACGACCGTGAGGCGCTGATCGAGGCGCTGCGGACGCTGCCGAAGCGGAAATAAACAAAGAAAAAACAGGGGAGAATTAGACACAATGATTGATATTAGACTGGTTAGAGAAAATCCCGAGCTCGTGCGCGAGAACATGAAGAAGAAATTTCAGGAGGCCAAGCTGCCGCTGGTCGACGAGGTGCTGGAGCTCGATAAGCTCAACCGCGCCGCCATCAGCGAGGCGTCCGACCTGCGCGCGCAGCGCAACAGCCTCTCCAAGCAGATCGGCAAGCTCATGGGCATGGTGAAGAAGGACCCCTCCAAGCTGGACGAGGTCGAGGCCATCAAGGCGCAGGTCAATGCGCAGGCGGAGCGTCTGGCCGAGCTCGAGAAGCTCGAGGAGGAGTATGAGGCGAAGATCCGCGACATTATGATGCGCATCCCGCAGATCATCGACGAATCCGTGCCCATCGGCCCGGACGACAGCTGCAACGTCGAGGTGCAGCGCTTCGGCGAGGCCGTCACGCCCGATTTCCCGATCCCGTATCACACCGAAATTATGGAGTCCTTCAACGGCATTGATCTCGACGCCGCCCGCCGCGTCTCCGGCAACGGCTTCTATTATCTGATGGGCGATATTGCCCGCCTGCACGAGGCGGTGCTGGCCTACGCCCGCGATTTCATGATCGGCAAGGGCTTCACCTACGTCATCCCGCCGTTTCTCATCCACGGCGCCGTCGTGGAGGGCGTCATGTCCTTCCCGGAGATGGACGCCATGATGTACAAGATCGAGGGCGAGGATCTCTACCTGATCGGCACCTCCGAGCACTCCATGATCGGCCGCTACATCGACCAGATTCTGCCCGAGAGCGAGCTGCCGCAAACGATGACGAGCTATTCCCCCTGCTTCCGCAAGGAGAAGGGCGCCCACGGCATCGAGGAGCGCGGCGTCTACCGCATCCACCAGTTTGAGAAGCAGGAGATGGTCGTTGTCTGCAAGCCGGAGGACAGCATGTACTGGTACGAAAAGCTCTGGCAGAACTCCGTCGAGCTCTTCCGCAGTCTCGACATTCCGGTGCGCCAGCTCGAGTGCTGCTCCGGCGACCTCGCGGATCTGAAGGTCAAGAGCTGCGACATTGAGGCCTGGAGCCCGCGCCAGCAGAAGTACTTTGAGGTCTGCTCCTGCTCCAACCTCGGCGACGCGCAGGCTCGTCGTCTTCGCATCCGCATCAAGGGAGAGGACGGCAAGAACTATCTGGCCCACACGCTCAACAATACCTGCGTCGCCCCGCCGCGCATGCTGATCGCCTTCCTGGAGAACAACCTCCAGGCCGACGGCAGCGTGAAGATCCCCGAGGTTCTGCGCCCCTACATGGGCGGCAAGGAGCTTCTGGTACCTTCTGCCAAATAAAACAAATTCCCGCCGTCTCCGTGTTGCGGAAGCGGCGGGATTGTGTTATAATCAACAATGCGAAAGCAAATACCATAAGAGAAGGAGCGTTTCATCATGGAAAAGAAATCTCTGATGCAGGAATTCAAAGAGTTCATCATGAAGGGCAACGTCATGGATCTCGCCGTCGGCGTGATCATCGGCGGCGCGTTCGGCGCCATCGTGTCCTCTCTGGTGGACGACGTGATCGGTCCCATCATCGGCATGATCTGCGGCGGCATTGACTTCAGCGGTCTTGCCATCACCGTCGGCAGCGCCCAGCTGATGATCGGCAACTTCATCCAGGCGATCATCAACTTCCTGTGCGTCTCCCTCGTGATCTTCTTCATGGTCAAGGCCGTCAACAAGGCCCGCGATCTGGCCGCGAAGAAAGAGGAAGAGACGAAGGAGGAGGCGCCCGCCGGCCCGACCACCGAAGAGCTGCTGGGTCAGATTCTGGAAGAGCTCAAGGCCAAGAAGTAATTGGAATTATATTCCAGCAATTAATCCTTGACACCGGGGAGCTTATGTGCTATAGTATATAAGCTCCTCGGAAAGAGGAGCCCATATCGCGGAGTGGAGCAGTCGGTAGCTCGTCGGGCTCATAACCCGGAGGTCGCAGGTTCGAGTCCTGTCTCCGCAACCACAAAAAGTCCTGAAATCTCAACGATTTCAGGACTTTTACTTTTGGTCGAACCTGGAAGAATTTAACTCCTTGGGGCAGGATTGGGGCCGAAAAAATTTTAACAATCCAAAACCGCGCGACCTCCGGGTGCAAAGAAATCCGAAATTCGGGATTTCTTTGGGGCAGAGCAGCAAAAAATATTTGCGCCATGCAATGTGTTTTGCATGGCGCTTTTTCTGTTTATGCGGGTTGATTGGCAGGTTCCGTTCCGGCCTCTTTGGCTTTTCTGTGCTGGAACACTTGGGAGCGGACGGAGCTGGCCTTTGCCTTTGCCGTGGCGATCTGATGAGCATAGATCGTGGCGGTTGTGGTTGCGTTGGCGTGACCGAGCTCATCCGCGGTTGTGACGAGATCCACGCCGTTTGCGATCATGGTGGATGCAGCGGTGTGCCGGAACGCATGCGGATGCAGGTGCGGAAGACCCTGTTTGTCGCTGAACTTTGCAAGCCAGCCGGTGACTGCAGTCGGGTCCATGTATCGACCATCATCTCGTGTGAACACAAAGCCGGTCTCCCTCCAGCGGTCTCCCATGAGAGCCTTCCTGCGCATCTGCTCTTCACGATATTGCTTGAGAAGCGCCTGCGTTTCCGGCGCGATGTGGACGCAGCGGGTGTGACCGTTCTTCGGCGGGCCTTCATAGATTCCGCGCTCCGGAGAATAGAGCAAAGCACGTTCGATGGTGAGGATACCCTCGTCCAGATCGACACAGCTCCACTTCAGACCCATCACTTCTCCGCGCCGGCAACCGGTGTCGATCAGCAGATAAACGATAGCTTTCCATTTCAGAGGCGCATCCTCCAGAGCGTCAATGATCTCATCCAGTACATCCGGCTGGTAATAGTCAGGGTTGCTGCGTTCTGCTTTGGGCGGCGTCGCCTTTGCAGCGGCGTTGTATGGCACAAGCAGCTCCTTTTCCGCCTGCGAAAGCACAGATGAGATGAATCGGTGATGCTCCAGGATGGTCTTGTTGGAGAGCGGGGTAGAGTCCACTTGATAACGGAATAGATCCGAGAGCTGTTTGCCGAGCGCTGCGCAAATGGCTTCCGCTGTTTTCATCATCACCGGTTTGCCCTGCAGGGCTGCCCGGACGGTTGCAGAGCCTGTGCCGGATCTCCGGGAGAGCTCCGCTTTGGAGATGCCCGCCCGAAGGAAGACCGTGTTGAGCGCAGGCTTCGGAATTGCACGCTCCCCGGCAATGCGCACGCCGATCTTTCCGAGGTTCTCATAGAGCTCATTCAAATGCTGTGGCCTGAGCTGGGAGAGCTTGATGTGGCCGATGGCGGCGTTGATGCGAGGGAGCATGCTGCGGTACCGATCGACCGTGCGGGCAGCGGTTTTGGTGCGCTCCTTGAGCTGCAGGACGTATTCTGCATACGCTGCGAATGTCAGGTTGTTATCCGGCCGGTAACCCTTCAGCACATCGGACTCAAACTTCATGGCAGCAGCCTGAAGCGCTTTCTCGATCTGCTTTTCCGTCATTCCGGGCTCTGGCGTCCAGGTCATGCGGCGACGGATGGGATTGCCGTTTCTGTCCACGCCCTCTGTCACGGAGATGCGGTAGCTGGTGACCTTGCCTTGTTTGTTGATGCGTTTTTCAATGTTTGCCATTGTAAAATCCTCCTTGGTCAGAAAGTATCATGATTGAATGAAAATGAGAAATGTGTAAATTCATCGGCATTCAGTGCCCTTTCGCACGGCTGCTCCATTATCCGCGCCGTCCTCGCAGCTGAGCCAGCGCTCCACGTTGGCCCAGGAGATCAGGTACGTTCTGCCGACGATGCGGCAGGGGAGAGCGCCGCTCTTGAGCGCGCGCCTGAGCGTATACTCGCTCAGCGGAATGCCGCGGAGTTTGCAGCGCTCCACGGTCTCGCGGATATTCAGAATGTCCTGCTTCTGAGAAATGTGGCGATTATCTTGCATCTCGATCCCTCCTTGCTCTCTGCTGTCGCTGAAATTCAGACTCAATCAACCGCAGAATGGTGTCGTGGATCTCCTTCGTGCTATGATTCGGAAAGAATCGGCGGAGATCGTCATAGCGGAACACGATTTTCTCCCTTTGGTTGGGCTTGGGCTCCGACATGATCCGGAAGATGGCGTCCATGCTCAAATGACCTCCTTCACTGAACTGTTTCATGCGCTGTGCCTGCGAGAGCGACGGAGTGCAGTCCTCGCTCTCAATGGTTTCCAGCAGGTCATACTGTTCCTGATCGCGCAGGTAGGAGAGCGCCACCGCAGGCGTGAGTGCAATGCGGCCCTCATCCACCAGCTGCAGAAGCTCCGGGATCAACTGCGTCAGCCGGATATAGCGGTGCACCTTGTCGGCACTGTCATTTGCAGCCTCACCGACCCTCGCAGCGGCGTTCCACTTCGTTGCAACTTGCAACGAAGTTAAATCCGAGCGTTTGCCCTGCCGCTTCAGTGCATCAAGCTTTAGCTTATAGGCAAACGCCTTTTCGCTGGGAAGCAGATGCTCCCGGTGGAGATTGCTGTCCACGAGCATAACGGCAGCCGTATCCCGGTCAATGACATAGATTTGGACAGGAACCTCATGGATTCCTGCCCGCTTCGCAGCGTGAAGTCTCCGATGTCCGGAGACCACTTCGTATTCATTTTGAGCGTTTTCCAATGGCCGAACGATCAGTGGAGTGAGGATGCCGAACTCCCGAATGCTGTCTACAAGCGCTTCCATTTCGTCGTTGTCCTTCACGCGGAAGGGATGACCTTCAAACGGATGCAGATTGGTAATTTGAATGATAGTAGGGGTATTCATGTTTTAACGATTCCTTTCTGTGTTGCGCTCGCGCTGGAGGGCTTGCTTCTCAGCCTCCCGTTCCGCGAGCAGGATTTCATACAGCTTTTCGCTGCGCTTCAAAATGTTTTCCGCGCACCGGAGCTCCTCTCGCAGAGGCTGGAGCTTCTCGGTGCAGGCGTCCCGCTTCGCCTTGATCTCCTGTTCTATTTCAGGAGATTTCGGCCTGCGGAGCTGATTGCGAAAGCCCTGCCGGTCGTGCTCCAGCAGGGCGATCTGTTCTCTTGTG
>JBGUHV010000153.1:0-4561 GCA_045112425.1 Oscillospiraceae bacterium | reverse complement strand
CCGAAGTCATCCTCATCCAGACCCATGTTCTCGCTGTAGCCCGCCTCGCTGTTGCCGAAGAGCGACCACTCGAGCCCGTCGGGGTTGGAGCTCGCGAGCAGGGAGAGTCCGCCGCCGACGAGCGCCGCCGCCACCGCGAGCACCACAATCGTCGTCGCGAGCGAGCCCTTGCTCTTTTCTCCGCCGGTCTTCACGTCGCGCAGCAGCTCCGGCCGGGATTCATACACAAACAGCAGCACCGCCGTCGTGATGAGGCCCTCGATCAGACCGATGGCCAGATGGATCGGCAGCATCACGCCGAGGAAGGTGCCGAAGGGCAGCTCCGTGATGCCGGAGAGGCTTGTCTCCAAAACAACGGAGAAGGCGCCGAGCAGCAGCGTGATCACGCAGCCGAGAACGGAGGCGAGAATGATCTTCACGCGTCCGGCCGCTTTCGCGCCCATGCCGGCAAAGAGGTTCGAGCGCATGATCGGCCGCCAGATCAGATAATAGCCGACGAAGCAGCCGTAAAACGCCATGTTCCACACGTTCGCGCCGAGGGCGAGCAGACCGCCGTCGGCAAAGAACAGGCACTGGATCGCGAGAATCACGATCATCGAGAGAAAGCCAGCCTGCGGGCCCAAAAGCCCTGTCAGCAGCATGCCGCCGCACATGTGGCCAGAGGAGCCGGTGCCGGGAATCGTATAGTTGATCATCTGCCCCGCGAACACAAGCGCCGCCGTCACGGCCATCACGGGGAGCTTCTGCGTCTCATCGTCCTTGCGCAGCTTGTGTACGCTCACACCGGCGGCAGTGCCGGAGGCGACGTACATTGCCGCGGCGACGGTCGGCGCAAGCAGAGCGTCTGCCATATGTATGAAGCAGGCCTCCTTTTATTTCTTTACTGTGCTAATTGTAACCCAACCGACCGTCGCAAACAAGCCGGGGTGGGGGGATAAAATAGTGCACAAAAAATATTGTTAATATTTATACAGATATCACAAGTGCTCAACTGCGGTTGACAATCGTCTTTTTGCTTTGTTATACTAAAGAGCGAAATCGCAAAGGAGGGGTGCCGCATGAAGCTTGGCCTCTGTCAGCTGCCCGTGACGGCGGATCTCAGACAAAACCACGCCGCCATGCGAAATATGGTGCGGGATGCAGCCGCAATGGGCTGCGATCTGGTCTGTCTGCCGGAGATGTGGCCGTGCCCGTATGAAAACGCGGCGTTCGTTCAGTATGCCGAGCCGGAGCGCGGCGAGACGTGGCAGGTGCTGCGTGATACGGCGAAGGACTGCGGCGTCTGGCTCGTCGGCGGCTCGATGCCGGAGCGGGAGGGGGAACGACTTTATAATACCTGCTTCGTCTTCTCGCCGGAGGGCGAGCAGATTGCAAAGCACCGCAAGGTGCATCTGTTTGATATCGACATTCCCGGCGGTCAGCGCTTCATGGAGTCCGATACCTTCACGCCCGGCGATCATTTCACCGTCTTCGATTCCCCGTGGGGGAAGATCGGCGTCGCCATCTGCTTTGATATTCGTTTCGTCGAGCAGTTTCGCGCCATGGCGCTCATGGGCGCAAAGCTCATTCTCGTGCCCGGCGCGTTCAATCTCACGACGGGCCCGGCACACTGGGAGCTCTCCTTCCGGATGCGCGCGGTGGACAATCAGGTTTTCACCGCCGGCTGCGCGCCCGCGCAGGATATGACCGCCTCCTACCATTCCTGGGGGCATTCCCTCGTCTGCGATCCGTGGGGGCGCGTGCTCCGCTCGCTCGAGGAGGAGCCGGGGCTGCTCGTGCAGGAGCTCGATCTCAGGCAGGCCGACGCAATTCGCGGCCAGATTCCCATCTTGAAAAACCGCCGGACGGATCTCTACCGTCTGGATTACGCTGAATAGGAGAGAGACCATTGAAAGCTGTTTATTTCATCTGCAACAATCATTCCTGGGGCCATGTGTCCTATCGTGTGTGGGATCTGCTGGAAAAAGAGGGCTTCTTCGAGCAGAAGGCCGACTTCCAGTTTGCCGGGCAGGACGTCATGAAGTGCGAGCGCGGCGGAAATGAATTCTACTTCGCGCCAACGGACATCGCCCTCTGCCTTGACTATCCGCGCTTCCTCCCGGAGATGAACGCCCGTTTTGCCGACGCCGATATGTCCGGCATGGTCACCTGGCACGAGGGCGGCAATGCGCCGGACAACGTGCTCACGGTGCATTCCCTCGGCGACATGGCCTCCGGCTGCTTCGGAAAGGCGAATCCGCGCTATATGCGCAATCTGCTCCTCGCCTTCGAGCGCAATCGCGTCGAGCTCGGGCTCGAGCAGTATCACGTTGCCACCGAGGCCACGCACTGGTCCGGCGTCCATGACGGCCACGGCGACCCCTCGCTGCTGCTGCAGTTCCCCGTGCCGATGGTCGACATTGAGGTCGGCAGCGCGCCCGTGAGCTGGGATGACGAGACCGCCTGCCTCGCCCTCGCCCGCACGCTCACGCATGTGTTCGATGATGACGGCAAGCAGGTACACAATCTCCTCTGTGTCGGCGGCGTCCACTTCGAGCCGAACTTCGCCGAGGCCGCGCTTCACGCCTGGGGCGAGGAGGCCTTCGGCGTCACGCACTGCCTCGCCAACCAGTGGCTCGTCAGTGGGGAATACGAGACGGACGCCGGCTTCGAGCGCGCCTGCAAGTGCGTCGAGTCCATCGAGGGCGGCATCGAGGCCATCGTCTTCCACGACAAGATGAAGGGCTGCTACAAGGACCTCGTCCGCAGGCTCGGCGCGCATTACAACGTGCCGATCTACAAGCACCAGCGCATCCGCTCCCCGGAGACGATGGAGTTCGCCGCAAAGTGATTGACACGCCGCGCTTTCTCTGATAAAATATTTCAGGCTGTGAATGGGAAGAGTACGCCCTTCCTCCGGCGCAGAGAGGCTCCCCCTTGTGCTGAAAGGGAGCTGTCGGACAGAGCGGAACGTGCGCCCGGGAGCCCTGAGGGGAGGAAATGCCCCTCCGCATGCGGTGCGTTATCGGCGCCCACGAGTGAAAAACGAGAGTGGAACCGCGAGCTTATCGCCTCTCATGCCCGGCGCATGGGAGGCTTTTTGTTTTGTATTTTAATGAGGAGGATTTCCCATGAAGCTTTTCAATTCCATGTCCATGCAGAAGGAAGAGTTCGTGCCCATCGAGGAGGGCAAGGTGCGCATGTACGCCTGCGGCCCGACGGTGTATAACTACATCCACGTCGGCAACGCCCGCCCGATCATCATGTTCGACGTGCTCCGCCGTTACTTCGAGTACCGCGGCTACGACGTCACCTTTGTGCAGAACTTCACCGACGTTGACGACAAGATCATCAAGCGTGCCAACGAGGAGGGCATCACCTCCGATGAGGTTGCGAAGAAGTATATCGAGGAGTACTTCGTCGACGCGCAGGCGCTCGGCGTCAAGGCCGCCACCGTGCACCCCAAGGCCACCGAGAACATTCAGCAGATCATCGACATTGTCTCCACTCTTATCGAGAAGGGCTACGCCTACGAGGTGAACGGCGACGTGTATTACCGCACGCTCAAGTTCAAGGACTACGGCAAGCTGAGTCACCAGCCGATTGACGATCTGCAGTCCGGCGCGCGCATCGACGTGAATGATATTAAGGAAAATCCGCTCGATTTCGCCCTCTGGAAGGCCGCCAAGCCCGGTGAGCCCTACTGGGATTCCCCGTGGGGGCAGGGCAGACCCGGCTGGCACATTGAGTGCTCCGCCATGTCCAACCGCTATCTCGGCAAGACCATCGACATCCACTGCGGCGGCAGCGACCTCGCCTTCCCGCACCATGAAAACGAGATCGCCCAGTCCGAGGCGGCGAACGGCTGCAAGTTTGTCAACTACTGGCTGCACAACGGCTTTATCAACATCGACAACAAGAAGATGTCCAAATCCCTCGGCAACTTCTTCACCGTCCGCGAGGCGGCTGATGCCTACGGCTATGACTGCATCCGCATGTTTATGCTCATGAGCCACTATCGCTCCCCGCTGAACTACTCCGGCGAGATTCTCATGCAGGCGAAGGCCGCCCTCGAGCGGCTGCGCACCGCGAAGAGCAACCTCGACTTCTTCGCCCAGAACGGCAAGGACGGCGAGCTCTCCCAGGAGGACGCCGCCTTCGTCGAGAGCCTCGGCAAGTACCGCGAGAAGTTCGACGCCGTGATGGACGACGACTTCAATACCGCCGACGCCATCTCCGTCATCTTTGAGATGGTGCGCGAGATTAACTCCGCCGTGTCTCCCGCCTCCGATCCGACCAAGGCGCTGGCCGTCGCCTGCCGCGACATTTTCCTCGAGCTGTGCGACGTGCTCGGCATCCCCTTCGGCGCGGATGCCGCTGAGGACGACGAGGCCGCCGAGATTGAGGCGCAGATTGCCGCCCGTCAGGCCGCGCGCAAGGCGAAGAATTGGGCCGAGGCCGACCGCATCCGTGACGAGCTCAAGGCCAAGGGCATCATCCTCGAGGACACCCCGCAGGGCGTCAAGTGGAAGAAAGCCTGATGAAGCAGAATTATCAAAAGCAAATGGACGCCGTCGTGGCC
>JBGUHV010000152.1:0-2415 GCA_045112425.1 Oscillospiraceae bacterium | reverse complement strand
TATAAGGGATAAGGAAATGAACATGGCAGAAACCAATCAAACCAATTCCGCCGCGATTCTGGAGATTCGCGGCCTGCAGAAGTCCTTCGGCGAGAATCAGGTTCTGAAGGACATCTCGCTCGACGTCGAGCCCGGCAACGTGGTCTCCATCATCGGCCCCTCCGGCTCCGGCAAGTCGACGCTTCTGCGCTGCGCCACCTTCCTTGAGACGGCGGACGGCGGCGATATTCTCTATGACGGGCAGTACGCGGTCAAAGACGGCGTCTACGCCAGCAAGGCCGATCTGACGCGCTTTCGCACGCGGTACGGACTGGTGTTTCAGAGCTTCAACCTGTTCCCGCATTATTCCGTGCTGAAAAATGTCTCCGAGGCGCCGATTCTCCATGGACAGAGCAAGGCCGAGGCGCAGGAATATGCGCTCGAGCTGCTCAAAAAGATGGGGCTGGAGGGCAAGGAAAACGCCTATCCCTTCCAGCTCTCCGGCGGGCAGCAGCAGCGCGTGGCCATTGCGCGCGCCCTCGCCATGCAGCCGGAAATTCTCTTCTTCGACGAGCCCACCTCCGCGCTCGATCCCGAGCTCACCGGCGAGGTGCTCAAGGTCATCCGTCAGCTCGCCGAGGAAAAGATGACCATGGTCGTCGTCACGCACGAGATGCCCTTCGCCAAGGCGGTGAGCAACCGCGTCATCTTCATGGACGGCGGCGTCATTGTCGAGCAGGGCGATCCGATCTCCGTGTTTGACCATCCGCAGGAGGAGCGCACGAAGCAGTTCCTCAGCGTCTTTGAGCGCGCATGAACTACAGCATCTTTGACCCCACGGGCAACATCACCGCGCTCGTGGAGGACGCAGTGGAGGTTTCGCTGCAGCCCGCCGTCGCTTCTAAGTTCATGCAAAAGCATCCTGAGGTCGAGCAGGTCGGGTTCTTCTCCGTGGAGAGTGATCCTCCCGCGCTGCGCATGGCGGGCGGTGAGTTCTGCGGCAACGCCTCCATGAGCGCGGCGGCGCTGCGCTGCCTGCGTCTCGGTCTTTCGGCGCCGAATACGGTATGCATTTCGGTCTCCGGCGCGGAAAAACCCGTGGAGGTAAGTCTGACGGCGCAGGAGGGGGAGACCTTTTCGGCCTCCGTTCGGATGCCCCGTGCCCGCATGATCTCCGTGCTCGATTTTACGCTTGATTCCCGCTCCGGCACGCTTCCGGTCGTCTGGATGCAGGGCATCTGCCATATCGTAATTGAGCCGGATTCGGCCTTCTTCCCGCTGCGGGAGGCGCCGGAAACCGCGGAGCGCGCTGTTCGTCTCTGGTGCCGAGAGCTGAAGGCCGACGGGCTCGGTCTCATGTTTCTTGACCGCTCGTCGCTCACGCCGCTGGTTTTTGTGCCCGGCTGCGATTCCGTGTTCTGGGAGCGCTCCTGCGCCAGCGGCACCGCCGCCGCGGGCATGTATCTCGCCTCCAAAACCGGGCGGGAGGTCGATCTCGCGCTCGCAGAGCCCGGCGGGATTCTGCGTGTGGAGAGCAGCGTGCGCACCGGGGAAACCCGGCTGTATGGCAGCACCCGGCGGATGCAGACAATATCAGAATAAAAAACAGGAGAGCCGTTTCCAAAATGGGAGACGGCTCTTTTTTCGGATTTGGCATGGAACGGCAGAATGTCGACTCAATATCGACCACAAAATCGTGTATTTCATAAAAACAGGGGTTTTTTTGTTGACACTGTATATTGTTTTTTGCAGGCACTTGTGATAGACTAGCACAGATAGAATTATGCCCTATTGGATTTTTATCTTCCGAAACATCCTTTCTGAAGCTGTTTTTCTTCCTGCAGGGCACATCCACCGGATCCTCTTTATGCCGGCAGTCTATCGTCCCGCGCTCGACCGCGGGCAGAGGAGAGAATAAAGTGACCGAAGAAAACATGAACTACGGCGCTGGTGTTTACCCCGCCCGGGGCGGCACGGCAACGGCCATGCATCACGCGCCGATCGAATACCTTCCGACGCTGGAATGGGAGCAGGTTCGCCGCCAAAAGCCGGTCTACCGCTTTTTCAAGCGCGCGCAGGACATCCTTCTTTCCGCGCTGGCGCTGATCGTGCTCGCCATCCCGATGCTGATCGTTGCGCTCGCCATCTGGATCGACAGCCCCGGTGCCTCGCCGCTCTTCAAGCAGAAGCGCGTCGGCATCAACGGAAAAGTATTCGATTTCTATAAATTCCGCAGCATGGTTCCCAATGCGGAGGACATGCTCCATCTCGTGATGGATCAAAACGAGATGGACGGCCCTGTCTTCAAGATCCGCAACGATCCGCGCGTGACCCGCGTCGGTAAATTTATCCGCAAGACCAGCATTGACGAGCTGCCCCAGCTGCTGAACATCCTCAAGGGCGATATGAGCATTGTCGGCCCTCGCCCGGCGCTGG
>JBGUHV010000151.1:0-10913 GCA_045112425.1 Oscillospiraceae bacterium | reverse complement strand
CAGGCCGACGTCCTGCAGGAAGCGAAGGCGCGAGCGAATCTCGCGAAGAATGCTCTCCGCGATCACGGCCTGCTTCTCAGTGAAGGAAACAGAATCCAGAAAGGCCAGTTCCTCCGTAATCGGAAGTCGGGTAAAGTCGGTGATATTCATGCCGCCGACCGTGACGGCAAGCACTTCTTTTTTCAGGCGAGCGCCTTCGCAGTCCGGGCACTGAATCTCCGCCATGCTCGCCTCGAGATCCGCGCGCATACCAGGACTCTGTGATTCACGATAACGACGCTCCAGGTTGTTTACAATGCCCTCAAAGGGTCTGGAAAACGTGCCCTTGCCGCGCTCACTATCATAATGCAGATCCAGCTTTTCCTCACCGGTACCGAAGAAAATCGCCTTCTGCGCTGGCTTCGGAATCTCCCGAAACGGCGCAGACAGCTTAAATCGATATTTCTTAGCGAGCGCCTCAAAATACATCCGGCTGATCGTGTCATCCTTTGGTTTTGCCCAACCACTGGCAACAATTGCTCCGTCCATCAGGGAAAGCGAGGGATTCGGAACAATAAGCTCCGGATCCACACGAAGCTGTGTGCCGAGGCCGCTGCAGGTCGGGCAGGCACCATAGGGATTGTTGAATGAGAACATCCGCGGCGTAACCTCTTCGATGGAAATGCCGCAGTCCTCGCAAGCATAATTTTGAGAAAACAGAAGCTCCTGCTCCTGATCCACGATGTCCGCAATGACAATGCCCCCGGAGAGTGCTGATGCCGTCTCCACCGCATCAGTGAGTCTGCGATTCATATCCGGACGGATCACAAGACGATCCACCACGACCTCGATACTGTGCTTCAGATTTTTATCGAGCTTAATCTCCTCCGAAAGGTCATAAACGATACCGTCCACGCGGACTCGAACATAGCCGGAACGACGGGCATCCTCAAACACCTTAGCGTGTTCACCCTTTCTGGCGCGAATCACAGGCGCCAGAATCTGCACGCGAGTCGCTTCAGGGAGCTCGCGAATCTGGTCTACAATCTGGTCAACCGTCTGCTGCCGGATCTCCTTGCCGCATTTCGGACAGTGCGGTATGCCGACACGCGCCCAGAGCAGACGCAGATAGTCATAAATCTCCGTGACAGTGCCAACCGTTGACCGGGGATTGCGGCTGGTCGTCTTCTGATCAATCGAGATCGCAGGCGACATGCCCTCGATAGAATCCACGTCAGGCTTATCCATCTGCCCCAGGAACTGCCGCGCATAGGAGGAAAGGCTCTCCACATAGCGACGCTGGCCTTCGGCAAAAACGGTATCAAACGCAAGGCTGGATTTGCCAGACCCGGAGAGCCCGGTGATGACAACTAACTGATCGCGCGGGATGTCCACATTGATATTTTTCAGGTTGTTTTCTCTTGCACCCTTAACGGATATCTTATCTCTCATAGTGCCTCCAGGGGGAATCATTGAACAGTCAGATCGGCGGTTTTCCCGCGTGTGATTTGAATCAAATACTGCGGCGCAGTCTCGATCTGAAAGCCGATCTTGCCCGCGCTGACAATCATAGTATCCTGCGCGAGACAGGATTCATCATAAACGGTATCATATTGCTTTTTCATGCCAATCGGCGAACACCCGCCGCGAACATAGCCGGTGAGCGGCGTAATCTCGCTGACATGGATCATCGCGATAGACTTCTCCCCTGCTGCCTTGGCAGCTTTTTTCAAATCCAGCTCCAAAGGCACAGGAATCACAAATACATAAATCTCTTTACTCGCGCCGCGAGCCACAAGCGTTTTGAACACCTGCTCCGGCGCGCGCTGAATCAAAGAGGCTACCGTCACGCCGCCAATCGGATCATTGCCGTGCGGATAAGTGTGCGCTTCATAGGGAATCTTTTTCTGATCCAAAATACGCATCACATTTGTCTTTTCGATTCCTTTTTTGCTCATATGACACACCTCTTTTCACGGAAATAAGGAAAGTCTAACAATTTATTATATCGAATATCCGGCAGGCTTTCAAGATAAAAACCAAATTATTTTTAAAGAATCCGTGAATACATTCCAGAAAAAGTGCTTGACAATCGCGGTGTGTCTGGCTATAATATAAAAGCTGTCTCGGGGTGTAGCGCAGATGGTAGCGTGCATGGTTCGGGACCATGAGGCCGCGGGTTCAAGTCCCGCCACTCCGACCAAAAAATCCGAAAACACATTTGTGTTTTCGGATTTTTCTTTTCTTATTTACTCTCTTCGCACTCGAAAAAAGCACGCGTGGACTCTGCGTCGCGTAGAATTTGTGCTTTCAGTGCGTCTACAGACGGAAACTTCATTTCCGGCCGAATGAAATGGAAAAAGTCAATCCGAACCTGCCGGTCATAGAGATTGCCGGAATAATCCAGAATAAAGCTCTCCACGCTCACACGGTTCTCTCCGCTAACCGTCGGGCGAACGCCGACATTAGTCACCGCCATGTGCTCCGAACCGTCGTCCAGAATGGCGCGTGCCGCATAAACGCCGTGGCGCGGAACCAGCACTCCGTCCGGAAAGCGCATATTAATCGTAGGCGTACCCATTTTCGTACCAAGACGATTCCCGTAATGAACCGTATCCACCAGCGTATGCGGATGACCTAGAAACGCATTCGCACGTTCCATCTCACCGGCTTCAATTAGCTCCCGGATGTAGGTGGAGCTCACAACGCGCCCTTCCAACATTACAGCCGGGATGATATCGCAGCCGAGCCCCAGCTCGGTGCAGTATTCCGCCAAACGCTGCGCCGTCCCCTCACCTTTCCATCCGAATCGAAAATCATGTCCCACCACAACCCAGGCGGCGTCCATTTCCTCAATGAGCGTCTGCACAAAATCCCTCCACGGCGTCTGCATCACGCTGCGGTCAAAATGAATGAAAATTACATTATCAATTCCAAACAGGCGCCGGATCAGATCCGCACGCCCAGCGGCGCTGTTGATAAGGGGCACTTCCCTACCGAATACCAGTGTGTCCGGATGAACGTCAAAACTCAGCGCAGAAGGGATCGCGCCAATCTCTTTTGCCCGCTGTACCGTACGTTCCAAAAGCGCCGCATGTCCAATATGAATTCCGTCGAAGAAGCCCAGCGCAATCACACGTTTTCTGTTTCCCATGATTATTTCTTCCTTAATAAAAGCGTTTAATGGCGCGGACAGCTTCCGATTCGATGTCTGCGAGCATCAAAAATTGACCGTCGCTGCCATACAGTCGATATTTTCCATCCTGAAGGCTCAGCGAAAACGGCCTGCCGTTCCTGCAATGCGCTTCATTCTTTGCAGAGATCGTCACCGATGGATATTCCAAAAACACACTGTCAAGGGGAAGCAGCAGTGCCTCAGCCGAAGCCCGATCCATCTGGGCAAGTTCCGCAACAGTATGGGCATCCGCAACATGATAGCTGCCGACCCGTATCCGCCGAAGCGATGTCATCACAGCACCGCATCCAAGCACCTGACCAATATCATGACAGAGCGTGCGAATATAGGTGCCCTTTGAGCAGCGCACCCGAAGGAGGTAATCTCCGCGCTCAAAGCCCAGAAGCGAAAGCTCGTGAATCGTAATGATTCGAGGGTTGCGCTCCACCTCGCCGCCTCTGCGGGCAATGTCATAGAGTTTTTGCCCATTCACCTTGATCGCGGAATACATCGGCGGAAGCTGATGAATCGTTCCGCGAAACTGTTCCAACACGGATTCCAGCTGTGTTTGATCCGGAATCTGCTCACTCGTCTTCAGCACCGATCCGGTAATATCCTGCGTATCCGTCTCAAAACCAAGGCGAAGGCCTGCAACATACTCCTTTTCCGCCGCTTCAGAGAATTCCACCGCCTTCGTCGCTCTGCCTAAAAACACAACGAGCAAACCGGTTGCAAGCGGATCGAGCGTGCCTGAGTGGCCGATTCGACGCTCGCCGAAAACGCCCCGGAGCTTCGAAACCACGTCGTGGCTTGTCCAGTCCTGCGGCTTATCCACAAGCAGAATTCCGTTCATAGCGGCATCCTCTGCTCCGCAGTCTCCAGCAGCAGTCTCTCCGCCTCTCGCGGCGGGCAGTCCAGCGTAACGCCGGCGGCCATATGATGACCTCCGCCGCCGTAAACCGCGCAGATCGCGCTGGAATCCACGCGCGGTGTGGATCGAAGAGAGCACTTGCTTCTTCCATCCGGCAGCTCACGGATTAAAATCGTAAGATCCCCGCCTTCCGACCGCCCGGGCAGACCGGCAAGATCATCGAGATCATTTTCCGTCGTACCGGCGTCTTTGAGCATCTGCTGTGTAACAACTGCAGTCACAATCGAATTGTTTCGATAAAATCGCATAGAGGAATAAATCATCCCCTCAAGTTTCAGCCTTGCCGCCGATACCTTCCGGAAGAAATCATGCACAATGGTATGCTGATCGGCGCCGAGGTCAATCAGACGAGCGGCACAGCGCATGGTATCTGCATTGGTATTCATATACTGAAAGCAGCCGGTATCTGTTGTGAGAGCAATGTAGAGAAGCGTCGCTTCTTCTTTCGTAACAGAGCCGGTCATTGTCTCAATCAGATCCAAAATCGCCTCTCCGCAGGACGATTTTTCATCGCGCAGAAGCGTAACAGCCGCATAATGACTGTTCGTCGGGTGGTGATCAATGGAGAAATCCACATCTCCCTCAAATCCCTTCGGAAACAGATTCGGCGTCGCAATGTCGACCGCAATTACCGAAGCGGGCTCAAACCCATCCACAACATAATAAGGGGACACATACCCCTCGGTACGGGGCGTAATCTGTTCGTTGCGAAAAACAAAGGCCGTTTTGCCCATGCGCCGCAAGGCGCTGCATAATGCAGCGCCGCTTCCGAGGGTATCTCCGTCCGGATTCTTGTGGGAAAGGATCAAAAACGAATTCCGCTCCAAAAGCCGGGCAGCAAACTCCCGGTAATCCATGCCTTATTCCTCCTCCGCGTGAAGATCCAGCTGCTCAATCAGGCCGGAGATATAGGCGCCCTGCTCGATGGAATGATCCACCTCAAACACGAGCTCCGGCGTATAGCGCAGGTTCAGAGCGCCGCTCAGCTCGCGTCGGAGCCAGCCGGAGGCGGATTTGAGTCCGCGGCGGAACTCTTTTTCGTTTTCAAGGCCAAGCACGCTGAGCCAAACCTTGGCATAGCGCAGGTCGCCTGTCGTCTCCACTCGCGTTATGCTGATCATCCCCTGCTGCACGCGGGGATCCTTAACCTGCTGAATTCTGTCAGACAGAACGCGCTGAATATCGTCGTTCGTTCTGGCCAATTTATTGGATGCCATAATGATTTCCTTTCTTCTCAAAAAGGGCACGTCGTAAAACGTGCCCTTTTTTATACAAACACTTACTGCTGAATCTGTTCCATGACGAAGACTTCAATGATGTCGCCTTCCTTGATGTCATTGAACTTCTCCACCTGAAGACCGCACTCGTAGCCGGAGGCGACTTCCTTCACGTCGTCCTTGAAGCGGCGCAGACTTGCGAGGTCTCCTTCATAGACAACCACGTTGTCACGAAGGACACGAACCTTGGAGTTGCGAACAATCTTGCCGTCCTGCACATAACCGCCGCAGACCGTGCCGACCTTGGATACCTTGAACGTCTGACGAATTTCCACATGGCCGATGACCTTCTCCTCGAACTTCGGCGCAAGCATGCCCTTCATGGCAGCCTCCACCTCGTTGATGCAGTCATAGATGACACGATACATGCGCATCTCCACGCCGGAACGCTGTGCGTTATCGCGAGCAGCAGCGTCAGGACGCACGTTAAAGCCGACAATCAGAGCACCGCTGGTAGAGGCGAGCATGACGTCCGACTCATTGATCGCGCCGACGCCGGAATGGATCACGCGGACACGAACCTCTTCGTTGGAGAGTTTCTCAAGCGAGGACTTCACCGCCTCGGCGCTGCCCTGCACGTCAGCTTTCACAATGATATTGAAGTCCTTGATCTCGCCCTGCTGGATGCGGGCAAACAGATCGTCCAGAGAAACCTTCTTGCTGCCTGCATTGGCAGCATCCTTCTTCTGCTGCTTGCGCTCCTCCACGAGCTCGCGCGCCATGCGCTCATCGGCAACGGCGTTGAACACATCGCCGGCACTCGGCACTTCGGACATGCCGGAAATCTCCACCGGGATGGAGGGCCCGGCTTCATTGACGCGCTGGCCCTTGTCGTTGACCATCGTGCGGGCGCGGCCAACGCTGGTGCCGGCAATGATGACGTCGCCCTGATGAAGCGTGCCGTTCTGAACAAGCACCGTCATGATCGGGCCGCGGCCCTTATCAAGGCGCGCCTCAATGACAGTACCCTTCGCCGCACGGTTCGGATTGGCCTTGAGCTCCTGCACCTCGGCGAGAATAACGAGGTTTTCAAGCAGATTGTCGATGCCCTCGCCGGTCTTGGCAGAGATGGGGCAAATGATCGTATCACCGCCCCACTCCTCAGCAACGAGCTCATACTCCGTGAGCTGCTGCTTAATACGCTCCGGATTCGCACCGTGTACGTCCATCTTGTTGATAGCGACAACAAGCGGAATGCCGGCGGCCTTCGCGTGGTTGATGGACTCAACGGTCTGCGGCATGATGCCGTCATCCGCCGCGACCACAAGGATCGCGATATCCGTGACCATCGCACCGCGGGCACGCATGGAGGTGAACGCCTCATGCCCCGGCGTATCAAGGAAGGTGACGGGCTTGTCGCCAACCATCACGCGATAAGCGCCGATGTGCTGCGTAATGCCGCCGGCCTCGCCGGAGGCGACGTGTGTATTGCGAATATAGTCGAGCAGGCTGGTCTTGCCGTGGTCGACGTGGCCCATGACCACAACCACGGGAGCGCGATCCACGAGATCTTCTTCTTTGTCCTCGTGGTCATCAATCAGGCGCTCCTCCACTGTGACAATGACCTCGCGCTCGACCTTGCAGCCAAGCTCCATCGCCACGAGAGCCGCGGTATCATAATCGATGAGATCGGAGAGCGACGCCATGACGCCCATCTTGATGAGACGGCGAACCACCTCGGCTCCGGTCTTCTTCATACGGCTGGCAAGCTCACCAACGCTGATCTCGTCCGGAATCTGAACCTTCAGCTGCTGCTTGCGGGCAATCTCGAGCTGGAGTCGCTGCATCTTCTCGCGCTCCTCCTGCTTCCGCTTGGAGCTGGAAGCCTGCTGCGAGTTCTGCGGGCGCTGACGATTGCGGTTCTGGATCTTCTGCTTGCCGTTGCCGCCCTTCTTCTGAAGGTTCTTGGCGCGCTGATCATCAGCGAGATCATCCAGATGCTGGTCATACTTGGAGAGGTTCGTGGTTGCCCCGCGCGTATCGACAACGCGCTTTTCCGCCACCTTGCGGGGCACGTGCGGCTTCTGCTCCTTCTCCTTTTTCGGCTGCTGCGGCGTCGACTGCTGCTGCGCTGCAGGCGCGGCTTCGCCGGATTTCGGCTCAGAGGCGGGCACAGCCTTTTCGGGCACGGGAGGATGATACGTCTCCTTAAAGACCTCCTCCAGACTTTCGATCTGATTGTGCTGGGTGAGGTATTCGAAGATAACGCTCAGTTCCTCGTCCTCCAGAACCTGCATATGATTCTTCGGAGTGGTGGCATAGTCCGTCAGGATCTGCGTAATCTCCTTGGAAGTCCTTCCGAAATCTTTGCCCACCTCATGGACTCTGTACTTAACCATTGCGCTCATACATTCTTCCTCCTCTTACCTTTTTTCCCGATGCCGGAACCGGACGCCTGCTTCTGCAGTTTCTCAGTGATCGCCTCAGAAACAGAAGCATACTGCGCCGGATCCTGCATGGCCAGCACTCCGACAAAAGCCGAAGCCAGACCGAGATCTGTGATCGCGAACATGGAGCAGCCGGGTTTGGAAAACGCCAGCTGCAGCTCTGTCTTTTCATACGGAAGACGGAGCATTGGGGTACTGCGTGAATAAATAAAAGTTTCGGCCCTCTTTTTTGCGTTATCAGACGCGTCAGCCGCCAGACAAAGGGCGTATGCCTTTCCGCTCTTTACTGCGGAACCGGCTTCCGCTTCTCCGATGGAGACCGCATTCGCTTTACGCATGATGCCGAGATAATTTGCTGCTTTATCCATCCTGCGCCGCCATCTCCTCTTCGAGCCGCGTGTAAATCTCCGGCGGGATCGCCGCTGAAAACGCTCGCTCAAGTGCGCGTGACTTGATCGCTTTTTTCAGGCAAGCGGGATCCGGGCAGAGATACGCGCCGCGTCCGGGCGCTTTTCCCTGAAAGTCCAGTGAAATTGCCGATTCATCCGGTGAGCGGACGACTCGAATCAGCTCTTTTTTCGGCTTCATTTCCCGGCAGCCCAGGCACTGCCGCATGGGGATTTTCTTTTGCATAAATCAGCCTCGCAGAATGGATGAAATCATGAAATCAAATCAGACAGCGCTTTGGGGCTTAATGTCGATCTTATATCCGGTCAGCTTTGCTGCCAGACGGGCGTTCTGCCCCTCCTTGCCAATGGCAAGAGACAGCTGCGCGTCCGGAACGATAACCTGGCAGCTGCGCCCGTCCTCCAGGAACGTAACGCTCAGAACCTCGGAGGGCGCAAGCGCTGCAGCGACAAACTCTTCCGGAACCGTGCTGTACTTTACGATATCAATCTTCTCGCCTCCGAGCTCGTTGACAATGCTGCTCACGCGGCCGCCCTTCGGGCCGACGCAGGCGCCGATGGGATCAATCTGCGGATCCTCCGCCCAGACAGCAACCTTCGTGCGGCTGCCGGCCTCGCGGGCGATGGACTTGACCTCAACCGTGCCGTCGAAAATCTCCGGCACCTCAAGCTCAAACAAACGCTTGACCAGGCCGGGATGCGTCCGGCTGATCAGGACCTGCGGTCCTCTGGTGCTCTTGCGAACCTCGAGGACGTAAACCTTGATATGATCTCCCTCGCGAATCACTTCGTCGCGGATGCACTCACCAGGAGCCAGCATCGCGTCGGTGTAGTCGGAGTTGGAGCTGATCTTAATATAAATGTTTCCAGTTCTGTCGTCGATCTTGCTGACGACGCCGGTGAGAATCTCATGCTCCTTGGAGGTAAATTCGTCATAGATCATGCCGCGCTCAGCCTCGCGGATACCCTGAATGATCACCTGCTTGGCACTCTGCGCTGCAATACGGCCGAAATCCTTCGTTTCAACCGGAACATTGATCACATCGCCAACCTTGGCTTTCTTCACGATTTTCTTGGCAGCGGCAAGGCTGATCTCCACATAGGGATCCAGCGCGCGCTCCACAACCGTCTTGATGACAACAAGCTCGATGGAATGGGCGTTTTCGTCCAGAATCACGTCGAGATTGTCGCCGCAGTCCGGCGTATCCTTCTTATAGGCAGCGATGAGCGCCTGACGGATCTTGCCATACATATAATCGCGGGGAATGCCCTTTTCCTTCTCAATGTCCGCAATGGCCTGGAAGAATTCCTTATTGATATTCATGATCTGTTCCCTCTTTTAAAACGTAATGTGCAGACGAACCTGCGCAACGGTGGATTTTTCAAAGTTGCGGGGCTTCTCGTTCTGAAGAATCGTGACATTGCCGTCTTCATAGCCCTGAAGCTTGCCGATAAACTGCTTGCTGCCGTCAATCGGCTGATAGAGCTTGACGCAAACATCGCTGCCGAGGAATCGCTCGAAATCCCCCGGCCGCTTCAGCACGCGCTCAGCGCCGGCGGAAGAAACCTCAAACGTGTAGCTCTCAGGAATTGGATCCGCTTCATCCAGAATCGGATCGAGCGCACGGCTGAAATTCTCACAGTCCTGAATGTTCACGCCATCCGCCTTGTCAATATAGATACGCAGGAATCGCGTTCCCGCTTCTTTTACGAATTCAACATCCCAAATCTCAATCCCCTGAGATTCGGCAACCGGCTTCGCAAGTGCAAGCACTGCGTCCGTGATTTTACTCATAATACATCCTTCCAGTTTCTGACAGTTCTTTTCGCATCATGAAAAAGACTGGGCGAACGCCCAGTCTCTAACATACTCACTACTTACCGGAATACTATATCACATATATAATCAGATTGCAAGCCCTTTTTCGGCTCGTCGATCAGTAGAGCATAACGAATTCTTCGAGGCAAAGATCATGCATCTTCATGAAATTCGCAGCGATCTGTCCGACATAGCGCACATGCCACGGCTCATAGCGTCCGGTGATGCTGATTTTATTCTCCGGATAACGCATGATAAAACCATATTCTACGCAATGGTCGTTCAGCCAGGCTTCAAAGTTGGGATCGAGCGAAAATCCGGAAAGCGTTTCCGTGTATCTGTCCACAATATCTGCGCCGAGACCGGTCTGATGCTCGCTGGTGCCGGGCGCAGCAGAAATCTCGGCTGCAGCCTTCTCCGCATCCAGCTGCGAGGCGCCTTCATTGATAAACTTCTGCACCTGGCTCTGGAACTGTGAAGCCTGATTTACATACGAACGATACCCGACATAAACACGAGGATAAAAACCGGCTTCCCGCGCGCCGTTTAGAAGATCAATCAAAGCATCAACAGCACGGGTGTCGAAATAAGAGTTGCCGCTCTCAACCTGCACGACCTCCGGCGTATACTGGCCGATATTGTGCGCTGGGTTGCAGAGAATATACTCCCAGGATGTAATATCGATGTTTGGGAGATCCTCATAGACCTGCCGAACGACATTGTTTTTCACCTGCGGCGGAAAAACGAGATCCACATCCGCATCCGTCTGTACGATACCTTCCCCCACCTCAGAGGCACGGGAAAACACCAGAAGCAGCAGCGCGATCAAAGAGAGAAGCAGCGCCGTGATCTGAAAAAATTGTCTCTGTCCGTCTGTCAAGAGCCGTTCCCCTCCTTTCGATTTCATACCATATTATTTTATCACATTGCGGCAAGCG
>JBGUHV010000150.1:0-7188 GCA_045112425.1 Oscillospiraceae bacterium | reverse complement strand
CCTCAGTCTCGCATACGCTCGACAGCTCCCCCGGAGGGGGAGCCAAGAAGGAAGTGATATCCAATGGCAAATATGCGCGCAATCCGTTCGCGCATCAAAAGCGTGCAGAACACGCAGCAGATCACCAAGACCATGAAGATGGTCGCGGCGGCGAACCTCCGGCGGACGCAGACCGGCATGTCGGCCATGCGCACCTTCGCCGAGCAGACGCAGCAGCTCATGGACGCGCTGCTCGCGGGCGGCGCGGAGTATCCGAACCCGCTGCTCGAGCGCCGCGAGGACGTGAAAAACGTCTGCTATGTGCTCTTCGTCGGCAACCGCGGTCTCTGCGGCATGTACAACCACGCGAATGTGCGCTATCTGCAGCAGCTCTGCCGCGCCGAGACGCGCCCCTGCTCCGTCGTCGTCTACGGCCGGTGGGGGAGAGACGTCATCGCCCAGAGCGGCCTGAACGTGATCGAGACCTTCCAGGAGGTCTCCGATACGCCCACGATGAACGACGCGCTGCAGCTCGCGGACTATCTCAAGCGCATGTATTTAAACGGCGAGGCCGATGAGATCCATCTCGTTTATCAGCACTTCAAGAGCGTCCTGAGCCAGAACCCGACGGATCTGCAGCTCCTGCCCGCCGCGCCTGAGGCAAAGGGCGAGTCGCCGCATGATTACATCTTCGAGCCGGACGAGGCCACGATTCTGGAAAACGTCCTGCAGCTGTATGTGAACAACACGGTGCTCTCCGTCCTGCTCGAGGCGAAAACCGGCGAGCACGCGGCGCGCATGACCGCCATGAGCACCGCCACGGACTCCACGCGCGAGCTCATCGCGGCGCTGCAGCTGCATCTCAACCGCGCCCGCCAGGCCGCGATCACCACCGAGATCAGCGAGATCGTCGGCGGCGCAAACGCTTTGAAAAAGAACAAAAAGACCTAACTACTCCTATAAGGAGGATTTCACCATGGAAACCGGTATTGTCCGCCGGGTCATTGGGCCTGTTGTGGACGTGCAATTCCCGTCCGGACGTCTTCCGGATATCTATAACGCCATCGAGGTCGAGGTGGAAGGCCGCAAGGTCGTCATGGAGTGCGTGCAGCAGCTGGGCGACAGCGCGGTGCGCTGCGTCAGCCTCTTCTCCACGGACGGCATGGCCCGCGGCAATCTCGCCGTCGACACCGGCCGACCCGTCTCCGTGCCGGTCGGCGAGGCAACGCTCGGCCGCATGTTCAACGTCATCGGCGAGCCGATTGACGGCAAGGGCCCCGTGGAGGCAGCCGAGCGCATGCCCATCCACCGCGACGCGCCGGGCTTCACCGACGTCGCCCCCGCCACCGAGATTCTCGAGACCGGCATCAAGGTCGTCGACCTGCTCGCGCCCTATGCCAAGGGCGGCAAGATTGGCCTCTTCGGCGGCGCGGGCGTCGGCAAGACGGTGCTGATTATGGAGCTGATTCGCAACATCGCCTATGAGCACGGCGGCTACTCCGTGTTCGCGGGCGTCGGCGAGCGCTCCCGCGAGGGCAACGATCTCTGGAACGAGATGAACGAGTCCGGCGTCATCAGCAAGACCGCGCTCGTCTTCGGCCAGATGAACGAGCCGCCCGGAGCGCGTCTTCGCGTGCCGCTCTCTGGCCTCACGATTGCGGAGAACTTCCGCGACGAGTCCGGCCTCGACGTGCTGCTCTTCATTGATAACATCTTCCGCTTCACGCAGGCGGGCTCCGAGGTTTCGGCGCTGCTGGGGCGCATGCCCTCCGCCGTCGGCTACCAGCCCACCCTCGCCACCGAGATGGGCACGCTGCAGGAGCGCATCACCTCCACGCGCAACGGCTCTGTCACCTCCGTGCAGGCGATCTACGTTCCCGCGGACGACCTGACCGACCCCGCGCCGGCCACGGCCTTCGCCCATCTGGACGCCACGACCGTTCTGGATCGCTCCATCTCCGAGCTCGGCATCTATCCCGCCGTCGATCCGCTGGCCTCCACCAGCCGCATCCTCGAGCCGCACATCCTCGGCAAGGAGCACTATGAGACCGCCCGCGCCGTCCAGCGCGTGCTGCAGAAGTATAAGGATCTGCAGGACATCATCGCCGTCCTCGGCATGGACGAGCTCGGCGTGGAAGACAAGGCCACCGTCGCCCGCGCGAGGCGCATCCAGCGCTTCCTCTCGCAGCCGTTCCACGTCGCCGAGAACTTCACCGGCATGGAGGGCAAGTATGTGCCCCTGCACGAGACGATCAAGGGCTTCCAGGCCATCCTCGCCGGCGACTGCGACGATCTGCCCGAGCAGGCGTTCCTCATGGCCGGCACGATTGATGAAGTCCTGAAAAAACGCGAGGTGTAAGCCATGGCGGATCGCATCCATCTGCAGATTGTCACCGCCGGCGGCGTCGTGTTTGACCGCATGGTGCATGTGGTCAATCTCCCGCTCGAGAGCGGAAGCGCCGGCATCCTCGCCGACCACGCCCCGCTCATCGGTGCCGTGGTCGACGGAGCGGTCACCTGCGCGTCGGACGAGGGCGAGTATGTCATCGCCGTCGGCATCGGCGTCGTAAACGTGGTGAACAATGCCGTCACCGTCCTCTCCCGCACAGCGGAGGAGGCGGAGAGCATCGACGTCGCCCGCGCTGAGGCCGCCGAAAAGCGCGCAAGAGAGCGCCTCGCTGCCAAAAGCGCCGATACGGACGCCGCCCGCGCCGAGGCCGCGCTCCACCGCGCCATCGCCCGCCAGCACGCGGCGCATATGGTCAAAAAGCACAGATGATTTATCCAATAGGAAAACCGCGCACCCATTTGGGTGCGCGGTTTTCCTGTATGCATGTTTTACAGATCCAAAATACCAAGGATGATAATGCCGATCACGACGAGCAGAATCATCAGATAGTGCTTCGCCGAGAGCTTTTCGCGCAGGAACACGCGGCTCCAGAGCACGGAGGCTGCACAGTAGGCGGAGATGATCGGCGCGGCGTACATGACGTGCGCCTCGTCCGCAATCGCGTAGATGTAGGCGAACTGGCCCGCCGTCTCGAACACGGCGCCGATGTACTTCGGCGCTTCCAGCTTCGGCACGAGCTTGTCGCGGCGGATCAGCACCACGTAGACAAAGCACACGACGGCGGCGGCGAGGAACGTCAGCTCATAGGCGCAGTTGGCGCTGTCCTCATTGAGCTCGCGCAGCACGATCGTGTCGGCGAAGGTGCCGGCGGCGTCGAGCAGCAGATAGGCGATCGGCAGCGCCAGCGCCAGCCAGCTCTTGGCGTATTTGTAGTTCGAGATCTCCTGCCGCGCCGCGCGCAGCTGCTCATCCTCGCGCGACTCCACGACGCCGAGGCCGATCACGCCGAGCGAGACGAGAATGACCGCCGCGACGGCGGCCGGCGTCGTTTCCACGTCGCCCGTGATGAACCACAGCAGGGCGACCAGCGCGCCGGAGGCGTTGCAGATCGGGCTCGAAATGCTCAGCTCAATATAGCGCAGGCCGACGTAGCCGAGCGTCATCGAGCCAATGTACAGCAGCGAAACCGGCAGATACGTCCAGATCACGTGCCACGAGATCTCCGTGCCGCCGATGAAAATTTCGTATGCCGCGTGCAGACCCATCACCAGGCCGACCGCCATCACCATCTTCAGGTGCGCGAGCCTGTCGTCCGGCTCGCGGCAGCCGATTTTGGAAAACAGGTCCGAACCGGACCAGCAGATCAGCGCGATCAGCGCGAGAACAAACCACATAGCGTTTTCTCTCTCTTCCTCTGAAAATGTATCTTTTTACCTCGAGAAAGTTACCATACCTCAGTCGAAATGTCAACTGACTGTGCAGCAATTACGCCCTGCATTCAAAGCAGTGCCATTCTTCCTCACACCGATGATGCACGATTTCAAACCCGTTTTTCTCGAGCGCCGCCTGTACCTCGCCCTGACGCCCCTCGATGATGCCGGAGGTGAGGAACACGCCGTCCGGCTTCAGAAACGGTCTGACAATCCCGGCAAGCGGGATGATCACGTCCGCCACGATGTTCGCCGTCACGACATCATAGCCCGCGCCGAGGCGCTTTCGCATCCCCGCGTCGGTGAGCACGTCGCCGGCATAGACGGCAAAGCGGTCTTTCCCGATGCCGTTCAGCGCCGCGTTCGCCTCCGCGACCTCCGGCGCCTTCGGGTCAATGTCACACCCCGCGGCGCTCTCGCACCCGAGCAGCAGCGCGCCGATGGCGAGAATGCCGCTGCCGCAGCCGAGGTCGAGCACGGTTTTTCCGGCCTCGGAGTATCGTTCCAGCGCAGCGAGGCACATTTTCGTCGTCGCGTGGCTGCCCGTGCCGAAGATGAGCCCCGGATCGAGCCGCAGCGGCACGCGCCCGTCCTCGGGCGCTTCCAGCCATTCCGGCACGACGACGAGCTTTTCGCCGACCTCAATCGGCTCATAATACTGCCGCCAGTTGTTCTCCCAGTCGCTGTCCTGCACGGTCGCGGTTGTGAGCTCCCGCCCGAGAGAGGCGCGGATCGAAGCGAGCAGCGCCCGACCGTCCTCGTCGTCCGAGAGATAGAACTTCACGCGCGACACGCCCTTAAACTGGTTTTCCAGCGCCTCGTCCACATAATCCCAGTACTGGTGGTTCGTCTCCAGAAAGTTCTGAAAGTCCTGCTCGTCCTCCACGACCATACCGCCCGCGCCAAGCGCAGCCAGCTGCTCGCAGAGCTCGTCAATCTCCCCGCTCTCCGCCGGAACGGAAACCTCAATCCATTGCATCTTCTGTTCCTCCAAATGTTCCATACAAAACTTGTTTTCTTGATTTATGAGTGCTCAAATAACTCGATTCTATCCGCTTCGTCAGCCAAAGCAGCGCCGCTCTGCTCCTGCAGGAGTTTGACGTACCCCTCCAGCGTCTCGCCCTTCGCGCGCAGGGCGCGGCAGCGGCTGTCGAGGTAGATGCTGCACTTGTATCGCGCGTTTTTTGCCTCCTGCACCAGATTCGCCGCCGGGCTCTTGCCGTCGAAGGCGAGGAGCAGGGAGGGCCGCCTTTTGAAGATCTCATAGGCGACGCTCTTATAGACGCCGTTGCCGCTCGCCTCGATGGAGACGCGGATTGCAACGTGCGCGCTGCGCAGGCGCTCGCACTCCGCCGCCGTCAGCGCCGTCGGCACGAAGGCGAAGATGCGAAATCTGCCCCGATTCTGCCGCACCAGATACCGCTCATACCCGCACAGCCGGTGGCCGATCACGAAGAACGCCTTCTCCGGGTCGGCAGAATCCAGCAATTCATCAATCTGCCGCAGTGCGTCCGCCCGCAGCGGCGCGCTTCGACGGTCGCCGCTGAAGCTGCCGCCTGCGACGATGATCGGCGTACCTGTCTCCGGCAGCGGCGCAATCTGCGCTTTCAGCACATCAGCAGAATCCAGCCGTCCGCCGTCGCCCCAGAGATCGGACGCGACCGACGGCGCGGCCTCCATTTTCGCGCGGTAATGCGCCTCTATATCCTCGGCGTCGAAGCGGTTCCTTCGATCCTCAAACACCGCCATGCTCCCGCGCACAATCTCGGCCTCAGCCTCGCGCATCTGCCGCAGCTGCTCGTGGCTGAGTCCGAGGAGCTTTTCGAGTGAGAGCTCCTCGTCGATGGAATTCGTGCCGTAGAGCGCGCCGCCGTCCGTGCCCTGCACGCAGCGCACGCCCGCCGCGAGATAGTCCTTCAGCGGATGGCGGCGCAGATTGCTCAGATTGTTCAGCCGCACGTTGGACGTGATTTGAAATTCCAGCACCGCGCCGATGGCGTTGATCTCCCGCAGCAGCGCCTTGCCCGGCTCGGAGTGCAGGTTCGTCGTGTAAAGCCCGTGGCCGATGCGCAGCCGCGGAGGCGTCTGGCCGGGGGAGAGCGCCTCGCGCACGCAGCGGATGCTGTTTGCCACGTTTGCGCGCAGGCTGTCGTTCTCGCCCGCGTGGATGCGGATCACGAAGCCCGGCACGCCCGCCGCGATGTGCACCAGCTCGTGCAGCACGTTTTTGAGCTCCAGAACGTCGTTGATCTCCTCGCCGACGATATCGCTGCCGGCCACATAGGGATCGGCCGCCACGGCGGACAGCGCGCGGAGGTTTTCGGCGAGATAGTCGTTCGGGGTCACGGCGTCGCGCACGATGGTCAGCGGCGTGCGCCGCCAGGCGGCGAGAAACCAGAGCGTCACCCCCCTCTAGCGCGTGACGGCGGGCATTACTTCATGGATCTCGCGCAGAATGCGCGGCGCCTCCGCGCGCTTGCAGAGCCCCGTGTCGGAGATCTCCGCATAGTCGATGCCCTGCCGCCGATAGCCGCGGGCGATCCAGAGGAGCTTATTCTGAAAGAGCGTGTTGTTTTGATAGTCCGGGTTCTCCCGGTCGAGCAGCATCTGCCGCAGGATCGCGGCGACGTCCGCGTCCGGGAGCGCGAAGTCCGGTGCAATTTCCATCGGCTTTTCAGACGCGACGCCCTTTGTGAACACATAGCGGTAGAGATAGACCTTTTCCAGATCGGCAAACACCGCCTGTCCGTCCTTCGGCACGGCGAGGGAGATGCGGATTTTCGAGATGTTGTAGGCCGCGTCCGCGGAATTGTTTAAGATCAGATCGGCAAAATTCAGAAAACAGTTGTCGTCAATGCGCCGCTCGCGGTATTTGCCCGTGAGCGCGGAATCGGCAAACCGCCGCTCCGCCTCCGCGCGGTCTTTGGCGAGCGCGGCGGCCTGCTCGGGAGCGCAGCGCAGGCCGAGCTTTTTGATGTAATAGAGCGGGTAGCGGATCTGGTGGCGGATGCCGAGCGCAATGAGCACGTCCGGCTCGAGATTGCCGTTCATGTGCGTGTGCAGATCCGAGCGGAATTTGCAGTCGTCGAAGAGATAGGTCTTCACGATGGTCTCCGCCACGCCGAGGCGGTAATCCCGCGTCTGACTCATCAGCACCTTGGAGATCGAGGGGATCGAGGCCTTCATCTCCACGCTCCCGTCGGGGAAGATGTTCGCAATCTTCGTGTTCCCCATGCGGAAGATATAGAGCCGCCGGTTCTCCCCGTCCACATAGCAGGGGATTTCGCCGCGAATGACCTTGAGCCCGCTTTCATCGAACGTGAGCGGCAGCTCGCAGAGCTTCGCCAGATTCGTAATCAGGTTGCCGCTGTTGTGGTTCGGCGTGCGCAGGAGATAGTAAAGGCGCTCTCCGTCCATCGACAGCTCCAC
>JBGUHV010000149.1:0-8482 GCA_045112425.1 Oscillospiraceae bacterium | reverse complement strand
GGGGCCTTCAAAATTCTCGCGCTCGTGCGTGAGATCATTGATATACGGCTCTTTGAGCGCGGTATTGTCGATATAAACAATGCCGTTCTCAAAGTCGATGTTCACGGTCTGGCCCTCGACGGCGATGACGCGCTTAACAATCGGATCGTCCATGAAGGTGTCCTTGCGCAGCACAACGATATCGCCCTGCTTCGGCTCATAGAACAGATTGCAGATGATGATCTTGTCGTTCTCCTCCAGCGTGGGATACATGGAGGAGCCCACAACATTGACCATGCGCGCGAGAAACACAAACACGAGCACGCAGACAATCAGCGCCGCAATGATGCTGCTGATCCAGTCATAAAGATCCGCACGCTTGCTCGGCGCGGCTCCGGTTTTTTGTTCATCCATGGTTCATACCTCGGTTTCGATAAAATAACAGAATATATTATACACGAAAACCCGTCTTTCGGGCAACAAAAAAAGAGACCATTCGGTCTCTTTTTTTGTCGGTATTGCGCTCAGATGAGCTCTTTGACCTTCGCCTTCTTGCCGACGCGGTCGCGCAGGTAGTAGAGCTTCGCTCTGCGAACCTTACCACGGCGAACCGTATCAACGGAGACGATCGTGGGAGAATGCACGGGGAAAACCTTCTCGCAGCCAACGCCGTAAGAGATGCGGCGCACGGTAATGGTTTCGTTGATGCCGCCGTGCTTCTTGGCGATGATGGTGCCCTCGAACGCCTGGTTGCGCTCGCGGTTGCCTTCCTTGACGCGGACGGTGACACGCACGGTGTCGCCCACACGCATGGCCGGCAGTTCAGGCTTCATGTACTGCTCGGTCAGAGTTTTGATGAGATCCATAACAAATCCTTCCTTTAATACAGACGTTCTTACCGGAGGGCTTCGCCGAGCCTCGGCAGCGGACCGCCGTGATCGCGCAGTTACGCTCTGCGCAAGCTCTGGTATTTTAACATAGGTTTACAGAATAAGCAAGATATTTTTTGCTTCTGATGTATAAAAAAATATCATACCTTTGCAAACAGAATTGAATGTGCTATGATAATTTTAGATTCGTATGCGAAAGGAGCTGAGGGCATGACCAATTATTGCGGCTATATGGGCAAGGTAATGCTGCTCGATCTCACCACCATGCACGCCGAGGAGTATCCGTGGACGGATCGCGACCGCGAGCTGTATCTCGGCGGGAAGGCGATGGCCTCCAAGATCCTCTATGACAATCTCACCGGCAAGGAGGATCCGCTCGGGCCGGAAAACCTGATCGTGATCGCGACCGGCCCGCTCACGGGAACCGGCGCTCCCTCCTCGAACCGATTCGACATTTCGTCTCTCTCTCCGCTGACGGGGATCACCTCCTCCTCCAACTGCGGCGGCAACTTCGGCAATTACCTGAAGAAAGCGGGCTACGACGCAGTGATTCTGCGCGGAAAGTGCCCCGAGCCGACCTGGATTGAAATCTCTGAGGACGAGATTCTCTTCCACAGCGCGCAGGCGCTGATGGGCATGCATACGACCGAGACGCAGGAAACCATTCAGGCCGAGCTGAATGAGCGCAGCGGCAAAAAGCTCACCTGCGGCATTCTCGCCATCGGCCCTGCCGGAGAGCATCTGGTCCGCTATGCCAGCGTGATCAGCGGCGAGCGCGCTGCCGGACGCGCCGGCATGGGCGCGGTGTTCGGCAGCAAGAACATCAAGGCCATGGTCACGCGCGGAAACAAGACCGTGACGGTTCATGACCAGAAGGCGCTGCAGGAGCACAACAAGAAATGGGTCAAGGCACTCAAGGAGCACCCGATCACGGGCGATCAGCTGCCGAAGCTCGGCACGGCCGGACTTGTGAGCGGCATGCAGGTGAACCAGCAGCTTTCGACCCGCAACTATTCCGCCGGCACCTTCGAGCACTTCGAGGAGGTCAGCGGCGAAGCGCTGGCCGAGGAGCAGAACATCAAGAACAACGGCTGCCTCTACTGCACCATCCGCTGCGCGCGGCGCGTGAAAGTCGGCGAGCGGCAGGTCAAGGGCCCGGAGCTGGAAACGCTCGGTCTGCTCGGCGGCGGCATCGAAAACCGCAATCTGGAGCTCATCTGCCGCTGGAACTACGAGCTCGACGAGCTCGGCATGGACACCATCTCCTGCGCCGGAACCATCGCCTGGGCGATGGAGGCCACCGAAAAAGGTCTCTTCCAAAGCGAACTGAAATTCGGTGAAGTCGACAACATCAGTCAGGTATTTGACGACATCGCGCACCGCCGCGGCATCGGCGCGGAGCTCGCCGAGGGCAGCAAGCGGTTGAGCGAAAAATACGGCGGCACGGAATTTGCCATTCAGTCCAAGGGCATGGAGCTTGCGGCCTATGAGCCCCGACGCAGCGTCGGGCAAGGTCTGGGCTACGCGGTTGCAAATCGCGGCGGCTGCCATCTTAACGGCGGCTATCTCGTGGTGCTCGAGGGTCTGGGTCTGCACATCGACCCGCAGACGCCGAAGGGCAAGGCGGATCTGTGCATGTTCATGCAGGACGTGATGGAGGCCATCTCCATGGGCGGGCAGTGCCTCTTTACCTCTTACGCCGTATTCCCGGGCTTCCTCATTTCCCGCCCAAACAACATCATCACCAAGATCGTAAACTGGATTTTGCCGCATCTGGGCTGGGCGGTGCGTTTCCTGAATAAGTTCCCGGAGATCGCATTCTTCCACCTGCCGCTGATTCCGCACACGAAGGAGATCCAGCTCGCAACCGGCATGAAGCTCACGCTTGGAAAGTTCATCCGCATGGGCGAGCGCAGCTATAATGTGGAGCGCGCCGTGAACGCGAAATTCGGCGTCTCGGCAGAGCGCGACACGCTGCCGAAGCGTCTGACGCATGTGCGGCAGGATCCGAACGATCCGAAGACCGTCGTGCCGCTGGAAAAAATGAAGAAAACCTATTACCGCGCCCGCGGCTGGACCGGCGACGGTCTGCCGAGCGAGAAAAAGCTCAAGCGCCTGAGGATCGCCGCATGATCACCGTGAAGCTTTTCGGCACGCTGCGCATTGACAGCGGCGTGAAGGCGGTGCAGGCAGAGGCGTCTCGCGTGAAGGAGCTCTACGCCCCCGTGCTGGAGGCCATTCAGGCAAAGCAGCCGGACACCTGCATCACGCTCAAAACGCTCAAGGGCTGCCGCATCGCCGTGAACGGGATCGCAGCCGGCCCGAACGCCGCACTGCAGCCGGGCGACACCGTCTACCTCTTTCCCGCCGTGGCCGGCGGCTGACCAACAGAAAAACCCCACCGGCGGCGCCGGTGGGGTTTTCAGCAAACAAGCGGTTACGCTTCGTTGATGATGCGGTGAATCACCTTTTCGCAGCGCGCGTAATCATACACAACGGGAACGGGATAGAAGGGGTTGGCCTCCTTCAGCGCCCATTCGATCATCTGCGGGATATCCTTCTCCTGAATGTGATCGAAGCCGGTGGGAATGTCCATGCGCTGGTTCATGGCGCGAATCTCCTTGATAAACGCCTTTGCCTTCTCCTCCTGAGAGCCGGAGGTGCAGACGCCGGTGAGCTCCGCGAGGCGCGAGAGCCTCGGATAGACCGCCTCGCCATAATCCTCGAGCACGATGGGAAGAATGACGGCGTTCGCCAGTCCATGCGGGGTGTTATAAAGACCACCGAGCGTGTGCGCAATGGCGTGCACGTTGCCGACGCCGGCGCGCGTGAAGGCAAAGCCTGCCTTGAAGGAAGCGACCAGCATTTCCGTGCGGGCTTCCATATCGTCGCCGTTCTGGTAGGCGCGCTCAAGGTACTTGAAGATCGCCACAGTCGCCTCTTCGGCGCACTGCAGACTCTCCTTCGTGTTATACGTCCAGCAAACATAGGCCTCCACCGCGTGGGTCAGCGCGTCCATACCTGTGGCGGCGGTGATCTTCGGCGGCAGACCGCGCGTCATCTCCGGATCGAGCACGGCATATTTCGGCACGAGCGCCAAGTCCATCACAGCATATTTATGATGCGTCTCATCGTCAGTAATGACGGCGGCAATCGTCGTCTCCGAGCCGGTGCCGGCCGTGGTGGGAACGGCGATAAAGGGCGGCAGCTTCTTCAGCACGCGAAGCAGACCCGCCATCTTGCCAACCGGCTTATTCGGACGTACAACACGTGCCGCAGCGGCCTTGGCAGAGTCCATGGGAGAGCCGCCGCCGATGGCAATGAAGCCGTCGCAGCCGTTTTCCAGATACATGGAGCGAACCTTTTCCACCGTGCTGACGCGGGGATTGGCCTCGACCTCGGCGAACATGACCCAGGGAATGCCGGCAGCATCCAGCGCAGCGGTCACAATCGGCGCGAGCTTCTTGCCGACGCTCGGGCCGGTGACGATGATCGGCTTTGTGACGCCCTCTTTTTTCAGGATTTCAGGGATCTTCCCCGCGCTTCCAATGCCGGAGACCTGGATTGGTCTGCGCCAGCGCAGAAAATGCGCGCCGATGTTAAAGACCCACTGATAGCAGCGATAATACGCATTCAACAGTTTTCCCATGACAAAATCCTCCACTCTTTAATAAAGGTCATTGCTGATTTTCATTATAGCATTCCGCTATGGAAAGTCAACAAATGACACGGAATTGTCAATTTATTCTGCAACACTCTGCAGTAACTGTCAGGAGATGATCGCATGTTGGAGAGATATGACCGCATGCTCGGCGCTTTGACCGAGACCGAACTCAAATTCATACGGGAGAAGACCGTGTTCATCGCCGGCTGCGGCGGCCTCGGCGGCTACCTGCTGGAATACCTCGCCCGTCTTGGCGTCGGTAAAATCCGCGTCGCGGACGGCGATGTGTTTGAAGCATCCAATCTCAACCGACAGCTGCTTTCCGCGCCGGAGCTGATTGGCACAAAAAAGGTCCGTGCAGCAGCTTCGCGTGGAAAGCTTATCAATCCGGACGTTTCCATTGAGGCGGTTCCAGAACATCTCTCAGCGAAAAACGCCGCTCAGCTTCTCGCGGACTGTGATCTTGCGCTGGACGCGCTGGACAATTCCGCTTCCAGACGCATCCTCAGCGACAGCTGCAGCGCATCCGGCATTCCGCTGGTGCACGGCGCGATTCAGGGCTGGGTTGCGCAGGCGGCGGTCTCCCTGCCCGGAGACATGCTCATGGATAAGCTCTACCCCTCGGACGGCAGCGAAAGCAAGGCCTCTCTCCCCTTCACGCCCGCGCTCTGCGCGGCGATGCAGGCCTCGCTCTGCACGCAGCTGCTCGCCGGACGAGCAGTGGAAACCGGACGAGTCTGGTGCTTTGATCTGCTGAACATGGAGCTCGAGAGCTATCATATTTAGAAAAGGGTGAAGCAATGCTTCACCCTTTTTTCAGACTGCCGCCAAAACATGCAGATTGCGCAGCTCGCTGTTTTCAATCGAATCATTCACCGCGTACGCATGGCGCTCGAGATCATCTCCCGCCGCGTTGGACAAGCCCTGCAGCTCCAGCTCTGCGCGCACAGCGCTGCAGATCGCCTCGATTTGCTGCGTCTTCCGCTCCGCCTGATCGGGATCGTTGCCGGTGGTCAGAAGCTCTTCCATTGACTTCGCAAGATCGGAGAGCCGATCCAGCGCACGAAGGGCACGAAAGCGCCATTTATAATACGGCTGATAGCGGCGATTGAGCAGGAAGACAACGGACATGGCGCTTGACACAAACTCCCCCGCCGCGAGCTGGGCAGCTCCCGTCTCCCCGTGGGAGAGGCAGCGCGCATAGTTATACTGCCCGGACTGCTCCATGAGCAGCAGACGCCCGGCAAGCTTTTTGCGGCGCACATCCTCCGGGAAATACCGCAGCGCGCTTCGGATGCGGGAGACCTCGCCGAACGAATCGAAATAGAGCTCCCCGTTTGTGGCCTCCGCGAGCGCCTGCTCCGGGATGGAAAGCCAATTATACAGATCCAACATGCCGTCCGGCGATCCGGTCAGCTTTTGAAAGAACTCCGGGGTGCGAAACACGCCGTGTCTGGCGCCGCCGACCGGCTGCAGCACCGGGCGATCAACGCCCCGAAACGAGCGCGGCAGCTTGGCATACGCCCGCTCGAGCAGGAACGCCGTTCTGCGGTCTACCACCGATTCCTCCGGGAGGAAGAGGCAGAACCCGGGCTCAAAATCATGATCGCGCGAAACCGCATCGTCATACCCGAAGCACTCCGACCCGCTGCCGAACAGGCCTGCCGCGAGATACGGCATCAGCGCCGAAAACTGTTCCTCCAGCATCGGCCTGCCGCACTCCTCATAAAAGGCGCGGGAGAGCTCAAGGCCGTTCATAGATCGCCTCCGCGGTTTTCTGCAGTTCCTCCGCCGCGAGGAAATAGCCGTAATAGGAAAAGCTCGGCGCGCATTTTTCGCACACAAAGGCATAATAGCCGTCTCGCGGCGCGGATTCATCGTGCAGGAGCTCATACGCCTGATCGAGCAGCTGGAAGATGCGCATCTCCCCTGCCTCCAGACCCTGCTGGGCAGCAACCGCGTCCGCCATGTTGAGACAGGTGATCGCCTGCTCCAGCACGCCGCCTGCGACGTCCTGCATGACGGTCATAGCCTTTTCATAGAGCTCGAACGCCTCCGGATATCTGCCGAGCGCCTGACAGGCGAGCGCCATGTTGTTATACAAGCCGCCGAGCAGGTGCTTTCTCGTATCGGGGTTCGCCTCATAGACCGCGCGCGCTCTCTCAAACAGCGCGAGCGCACGCTCGTTTTCGCCGAAAGCGCTGCAGGCTGTGGCGGAATTGACATAGGTCGTTCCGGCGCTGACAGAGCCCTCAAAATCGAGCTCATCGAGGAGCTTGAGCGCTTCGTCAATGTGCGCAAAGGCAGCATCGCCGTTCGACACCTTGCGGTAGTGCCCGATGAGCTCATTGTGCACAAGAAGCTCTCCGCGCAGGTCACGCACACGCTTTGCCTCCTCGAGCCAATAAAGCAGATGGCGCTCCGCGCCGTCATAATCGCGGCGGCTCATATATTCATCGAGCTTCTGCACCACGCGCTGCTGCGGGATTGGCTCCGGCTTCGGCTCGGCGCCGTAGGGCTCGCCGCAGAGCAGGCACTGAGGCTCTTCGTAATCCTCGGGGCCAAGCGGTTTCTGATTCTGACTCATGGCAATCCGCCTTTCAAACTGGTTTGGATGTATTATACCGAAGGAAGGGCTCTGGCGCAACTCCTCATTTTCAAACACAGAACAGTGTGCTGCACTGATTCAGGGGGGGCAATCGTATGACCATCTGCAAAAAAGCTGAGACAGAAAAAACCCGCTGACCGAAATCAGCGGGTTTTTGGTGCGAGAGAGGAGACTTGAACTCCCACGTCGGTTGACACACGCCCCTCAAACGTGCCTGTCTACCTATTCCAGCACTCTCGCATATCTGCGCTCTCTCAAGCGCAGAAGTAATTATAACAGAAAGATTGAAAAAGTCAAGAGCCTTTTCATATTTTTTCGGTTACAGTTTGGATGCAGCGTCCGGATCCAGAAAAACGGTCACATCCGTGTGCAGCTGCAGGAAGGAAGCGGGAATAAACGTCTCGGGTCTGCCCTCAATCGTTTTCTGTGCGGCGTTGGCCTTTTCCTCCCCGCAGGCAATCAGCAGAATCCGCTTTGCCGCAAGCAGCGTGGAGATGCCCATGGTGACGCCGTGCGTCGGCGTCTCATCCGGCGAACCGAATTCCTCCGCTGCATTCTTTCGCGTGATCTCCGCGAGCTTCATCGTGAAGGTCTCGGAACCGAATTCCGCGCCGGGCTCGCAGAAGGCAACGTGACCGCGCTCGCCGATGCCGAGCAGAACGAGCTCCAGCCCGCCCGCTTCACGAATGGCAGCATCATAGTCCTCCCCTTCCGTGGGCACGTGCACGGCGGCAAAGGGGGTTTTTTCATACAGCGCAGCGTTCAGCGCGGCAGCCTGAGAATGCTCCCCCGCCGCAGCTTCGCCGACATACTCACAGGCGTTGAAAGCCTGCGCTGCGGAAAAGTCCGCGCCGGAGGCCGCAATCGCCTCAAGCGCACCGGCAGGCACATCCACCGCCGTAAAGGCAAACGCGCCGCTCGGATTCTTCTCAGCGGCAGCGGCAAACTCCGCTGCGATCTTTGCATACAGCTCCTCCGGAGCACCGATGATTTTGCGCATTCAGATCTCCACCTCTCCGTCAAATACAAATTTCGCAGGACCGGTCATATAGAGCAAATTGGTCTCTCTGTTCCATTCAATGTGCAGCGTGCCCCCGCGCAGGATCAGATCCGCCTCATCGGCGCAGAGGCCGAGCTTTGCCGTGACGGCAAGCGCCGCGCTCGCACCGGTGCCGCAGGCAAAGGTCTCTCCGCTGCCGCGTTCCCAGACGCGCATTTTGAGCGTGTGCGCATCCACAATTTGAATGAACTCCGTGTTGACACGATCCGGAAACACGGGATGATGCTCAAAGGCGGGGCCGATGCGCTCAAAGTCCAGCGCATAGGGATCCGCCACATAGG
>JBGUHV010000148.1:0-2264 GCA_045112425.1 Oscillospiraceae bacterium | reverse complement strand
GAAAAGGCCGGGAGCGTGCGCGCAATCGGTCTGCTGCTGGTGCTTCTCAGCTTCTTCGCGGCGATGCTCATCACGAACGACGTGGCGCTTTTGACCTTCGTGCCATTTGCGGTGGTCGTGCTCGGCATGGCGGACCGGACGCAGGATCTGATTCGCATCGTGGCGCTGCAGACCGTTGCGGCGAATCTCGGCAGCATGCTCACGCCCGTCGGCAACCCGCAAAATCTCTATCTCTATTCCTACTACGACTACGGCTTCCTGCCGTTTCTGCGCGTGACGCTCCCCTACTGGGCGCTGTCGCTGCTATTGATCTGTGCCGCCTGCCTGCTGCTCCCGAAGGAGCGGCTGCACCTCTTTCTCGGCGAGGCGCCGGGGATCGACCGGAAGGGGCTCGGCGTTTACGCGGCGCTCTTTGGGCTGTGCCTGCTTGTGGTGCTGCATGTGCTGCCGTGGCCGGTGATGCTCGCGGGGATGCTCCTTGTGCTCGCGTTTTATGACCGAAAAACGCTGACGGAGGCGGACTTTCTGCTGCTTTTGACCTTCACGGCGTTTTTCGTCTTCTCGGGCAATCTCGCAAGGATCCCGGCGGTGGACGCGCTGCTGCAGCGGCTGCTCGCCGGGCGGGAATACCCGGTTTCGCTCGCGGCCAGTCAGGTGATCAGCAATGTGCCGGCGGCGCTGCTGCTCTCGGGCTTCACGCCAAACGGCGACGCGCTCGTGCTCGGCGTGAACATCGGCGGGCTCGGCACGCCGATTGCAAGCCTCGCGAGTCTCATCAGCCTGAAGCTCTACTCCCACTCCGACCACGCGCAAACGGGGAGATATCTGCTGGAATTCACGTTGGTCAATCTCGTCCTGCTTGGCGTGCTGAGCTTTGCGTGGATCTGCTTTTCTCAGACTGTCGAAAAAATCATTTTTTCGACAGTCTGAAAGAGATACTCGCGCTCCATCGCCCTTCGGTTGGTCGGCGCGAGGGCTCGCCGCGTCGCCGCAAGCTCCATATCCCTTGCTTCCCTGTACAGCACGAAAGCAAGCTCATTCCGCTGCGGCTCCTTTCAAAATCAAAGCGTCTGCTTTGATTTTGTGAGGAAGATCGGGGAAGCGGATGCGCAGCCGGCGAGCTTGCCTCGGCGGCCCAAGCGGAGCGCGCCTGATCTGACGACATGTCGCCGGAAAAACGATCAGATTTCTTCGCGCCTTCCGAGGCGCGAACTCTGTGAGACTTTATCAACACGACAGAAAAAGAGACCTTTGCAATGCAAATTGCAAAGGTCTCTTTTGTTATGCCGTTTCGAGCGAGAGGGTGCTGCCGCGCCTGCCGGTTTTGACGCGGATCTTCTGCGGGATGCACTCATCGAGGCGATCCACATGGGAGATGATGCCGACGAGGCGGCTGCCCTCGGAGAGCTGACCCAGCACGTCGAGCGCCTTGTCGAGCACATCGTCGCTGAGCGAGCCGAAGCCCTCGTCGATGAAGAGCGCGTCCATCTGGCGGCCGCCGGCGTGGTTCTGCACCACGTCGGACAGGCCGAGTGCAAGCGAGAGCGAGGTGAAGAACGATTCACCGCCGGAGAGCGAGCCGGAGGGGCGCTGCTGCCCGGTGTTGTGATCGAGCACCTCGATCTCCAGACCCGCCTTGGCGTTGCGCCGCTCGGCGCCCGCCCGATGCACGAGCTCATAGCGTCCGCCGCTCATGAGCTCCATGCGGCGGTTGGCCATCTCGAGGATCTCGCGGAACATGGCGCCCATGACGTAGCGGTCGAAGGAGAGCTTGCCCTGCTCGCTGCTGGCGCCGCCGGCGAGCGCCGCGAGCCGCTCAAGCCGGCGCGCCGGCGCGTCGGTCTCGGCGAGGCCGCGCTTGGCCGCCTCAACCTTGAGCAGGACGGAGCGGTGGTTATTGAGAAGGTTCTCCAGCGCCGTGTGCGCGGCGCGGGCAGTCTCGCTCTCCGCCTGCAGACGCGCGATCTCCGCCTGGAGCGCCTCGAGCTCCGCCTTCTGCAGCCCGTCGCACTGAAGCGCGCGCTGGTCAACGTCCTTTCTGAGCGTCTCCGTCTCCGTGTGATATCGCGTGAGCGCCTCGCGCTCTGCCCGGAGCCAGCGCTCCCCATCGGCATCCCCAATCGGCGCGAGCGCGGCGAGGGCTTCCTCGCGTGCGGCAAAGCCGGTCTCCTGCAGGGCGGCGGTCTCCGCTTCGGCGGCAAGGGCTGCCTCCGCCTCATATTTCTGCAGCGCGGCCTGTTTTTCCCCGAGCGTGCCCTGCGCGG
>JBGUHV010000147.1:0-3079 GCA_045112425.1 Oscillospiraceae bacterium | reverse complement strand
TCAGATACTCATCCACATCCGTGCCGTGAGAATTATGGCAGCGATATTCATAGTAGCGCACATAGCACCGATTCCGGTTTTCCTCCGCGACAAAGTAGTCGGATTCTGCAGACCAGCCGGAACCGCCATCATGAAAAATGCGATCCTGCCAGATCGGATCCGAGGCCGCGCTGCGAAACAGCGGCGCAAAGTCAAACGCCTCCGGCTGCCGGCGCTCGGCTTTTTGCGGCGCGGCGGGCTTCGTTTCCGTTTTTTGCGGCGGAGCGGGCCGCTTTTGGAACCAATTCCGCTTTTTCATTTCGTCCGCTCACTTTCTCGCGGCGAGCGCCGCGTTGGTGTAGCTCTCGTCCGCCGTGACCTCGCGGATGACCTTCAGCTGCTTCGGGAAGGAGATGGGGGTGTTCTCCTCGCGCAGCTCGATCTCCACGATGGCCTGATCGGCCCAGAAGGGATAGACGTCGATCTCAAAATACTGGTTGTCGTGCGTCAGGCAGTAGCGCGTTTTGCGGATGGGGCGCTTCTCGGGATCGGCGTCCATGAGGAGCTTCAGATATTCGCTCTGCGTCAGCCGCTCCTCAAGCTCGACGCGGGCGGTCTCGCTCACGCGGCGCTTGCGCGTTTTGAAGTAGATATAGCTGCCGTTTTCGCCGCGCTGGCGCACGCGCACCTCCTCGCCCGGGTTTGCGAGCAGATAGGTCTGGATGATGTCCACCTTGCGGCAGTTGGGCAGCTGCTCGAGCCAGTCGAGATCCGGATATTCGATGAGGAACTTCCGCTCGATCTCCATCGGCTCCGGCTCGCCCAGCAGGGCGCGGATCTCCGCGATGAGGCGGCGGAGCTTGTGGTCAAAGTCGGCAGAATTGTCGATCACGCGCAGGTGCGGGTGCCCCGTCCAGGCGGCGATGAGCTTGTCGTCCAGCGCGGCGGCCTGCGCCACGCTCTCGGTGCGGGCGGCGTGACCCTCCGTCGTGTAAAATTCCTCGGCGCCCTTGGCAGCCGTCACGAGATGGAACACGCCGTCATACCCGTCGCGCAGCTGCACCTCGGTCGTCTTGAGCTCCTCAAGCAGCCGGGCAAAGTCCAGCGGCTCCATATACGCCTTATTGTCCATGGCGCCGCGGTCGCAGACGATGAGGATCTTCTCGGCCGCCATGGCCGCGGCGGCGCGCTCATAGACGCGCTCCTTCTCGAGCTGCAGGCGCATCTGGCTGCGCTGATAGTCCAGATTCGAGCGGCACGTCCAGGGCGCCACGCCGCTGGAGATCAGCTCCGTGGCCGTCTCCGCGATGATGAGAACGGCGTAGCCCAGCTTGGTGAATTCGTTTCGGATCCAGCTGAGCGCGGTGGTTTTGCCGGCGCTGGGGCCGCCGGTGAGCACGATCTTGGTGATCTTCGCCCTTGGCGCCTCCTCCTGCAGCTGCAGGAGCTGCTCCACGGGCGTCTTATAGAGCACGGAGAGCTTGCGGAGCATCTCCGTCGTGGGCTTGGAGCGACCGTTCTCCCACTTGGAGACCGCCTTGTCGCTCACGCCGAGCATCGCGGCAGCCTGCCGCTGCGTCAGCCCCGCCTGCTTTCTCTTTTCATAGAGGAAATTTCCGAAGGGGTAGTCGTTCATGCTTTGCTCCTCTCCTTTCTGTCTTCATTCTACTGGTTCCGACCCGGTTTTGCAAGGACAAACGGTAGAATTCCGGTAGAATTCTACCGGAACAGTGTTTTGCTCCGCGTGATGTTATCAGGAACATCCGGCAACAAAAAAACAGAGCGCTCAGCGCTCTGTTTTTTTCAGCCGGCGTTCCTCAGGTTTGGCTGCATTTTGATCGCATGAATCCGGCAATTCACGGCGCAGATGCCGCAGCCGATGCAGCCCTCATAGCGGATCCGGATGACGGCTCCGTCGGCATGAATGGTCGCCATGGGGCAAAACTCGATGCAGGCGCCGCAGTCGGTGCATCTGCTCTTGTCCATGTTCGGGCGGACGCTGCGCCATCTCTCGCTGTTGGAATCGCTGGCTCTGTCGCAGAGCGCGCGTATCATTTCCGGATCGAACATCGCCCGCGCCTCCTTCGCTGTTTCGGATTTCGTTTACTCTTTGAACGCCTCGGCCTTTCTGGCCGCCTCACAGATGATCTCCACGCAGGCGTCATAGCCCAGCACGCCGGTGTCGAGCGAGAGGGTGTAGTTGCGGCTGTCGCCCCAGCGCTTGCCGGTGAAGTGCTCGTAGAACGCGCGGCGCGCCGTGTCGGTGCGCTGCATCTTCTTCTGGATTTCGGTGGGGTTCTTGCTGCCGATCAGCTCGCTCACGCGCACGGCGCGGTGAATGTCGCCGGCATAGAGGAAGACGTTCAGGCTCGGGATGCCGGCCTTTTCCATGATATCGTCCGCGCAGCGGCCGAGGATGACGCAGGTGCCCTTTGCGGCGAGGTCGAGGATGATGCTGTGCTCGATGGTGTGAATGTTGTCGCTCTGATCGCGGTAGGCGCTGGGGGAAATCATGCGCAGGAAGCTGCCCATGCGGGTGAGCTCCTCCTCCACGCGCTCAATCTCCGGCAGGTTCGCGCCGGACTCCGCCGCCGCGGCCTTGATGATGTCGCGGTCATAGAACTCCACGCCGAGCTCCTCGGCCACGCGCTTGCCGATGGAATGCCCGCCGGCGCCGTATTCTCTGCTGATGGTGATGACCATGCTGATCTCTCCTTTGAAACATATCTGAGTCATTTTATCATATGGAAAACTGCTTCGCAATACGGTATAATGGAAAAAACTGCGGGGAGGTGAGCCGGATGGAGCAGATCATTCTGCATGTGGATATGGACGCGTTCTACGCCTCCGTGGAGGTGCGGGACGACCCCTCCCTGCGCGGGAAGCCGCTGATCATCGGCTCGCTGCCGCATGAGCGCGGCGTGGTGGTCACCTGCAGCTATGAGGCACGGCCCTACGGCGTGCGCTCGGGCATGAACATCAAGGACGCCTACCGTCTCTGCCCGCAGGGCGTGTACAGGCACCCGAACTTTGACAAATACAAGGCCGTCTCCCGCCAGCTGCACGAGATCTGGGAATCCTACGCCTCCGCGGCGGAATC
>JBGUHV010000146.1:0-4344 GCA_045112425.1 Oscillospiraceae bacterium | reverse complement strand
ATCCCGATTCTGTTCGCCTCATCGAAAAGCCCAACGGCGGCCACGGCTCCACGATCAACCGCGGCATCCGCGAGGCAAAGGGGAAATATTTCCGCGCGCTCGACGGGGATGACTGGCTCCATTCGGAGCATCTGGCGGCGCTGATTCGCCGCATGGAGACCGTCGACGCCGATATCATTCTCTCCGATTTTCGCTCCTGCTATGATGACGGCAGGGAGGAAGTGGAGTCGTTCCCCGCACTGACGGACGGGGAGACCTATTCGTTTGACGAGGTCGCCCGCGTCGTGGACTGGATGCGCTATCACACGGTTATCTATCGCACGGCGCTTTTGCAGGAGCATGACATTCGGCTCGATGAGCACTGCTTCTATGTCGACACGGAGTTCATGCTCTATCCGGTGCCGTTTGTGAGCACTGTCTATTACGCGAAGGATGATCTCTACTGCTACCGCCTCGGCGACGAGGGGCAGTCTGTGAGCATCCCGAGCCGCGTGAAGCATATTGAAAACGGCTTCACCGTTGCCGAGAGCCTGCTGTCTTATTATGAGGCGCATAAGGAAGGGCTTTCAGAGGAAAAGCGCGCCTATTTCGTCCGCGAGATTGCAAGTCACTGCCTCTGGCACATCAAGTCTCTGATTTACTGTCCGGAGAGCAGCGAGACGCACGAGCGGCTGGTTCGCTTTGATCGCTCGATCCGCGACCGTGCGCCGGAGATCTGGCGCGAGATGGCAAACAAGGGCGTCAAATCCCGCCTGCTGAAGGTGCTGCGCTATTCGGGCTATCGTGCCTACGGCCCGCTCGTTCGGCGCAAGGTCAGAAGAGGAGAATAATCCGGAGGGATTGGCATGAATGTTCGTACACAATACCTGGTAAAAAAGGCCGTTCGCTGGCTCTGGCTGGCGCTGCTGGTCGGCGTGCTCTGCGCCGTCGGCTTCCGTGTGCTCGGCAGCCGCGCTGCGGCTGAGACCGAGCCGAGCGCCGTGCCTTCCGCGCCGGAGGATCCTGCGCTCGATGTGCGCCTTGCGCGCTTTGCGATGCTCTCCCCGGACTTTTCCGCGGATGCGGAGGACGAGACGGAAGCGGCAGAGCCTGAGACGCTCGGTCGCAACGAATACGCTGCCTCGCTCTCCGAGTATGCCGCCGCCCGCTTTTTGACGGATGCGAGCTACTGGCATTACTACAACACGCTGCTCGCGCAGTATCCCGCGCTGGATCACAGCGTTTTCACGAGCGATATGATGCGCGCCATGATCTCCATCTGGCAGTACCATTATGACGTGATTGTGCGCGTGATGGTGCCGGAGGCCGACGGCGCGCAGCTCGATGCGTTTGCCGAGGCGCTCGGCGTCACGGAGGACAAGGTGCCCGAGGGCAGCTCGCTTCGCAGCGTGACGCAGTGTCGTTTACGCGATGCGCTCTTTGCCATCGTGAGCGACTATGTCTCCGATCCCGCCGTGCAGGCGCGCGAGGGGCTGAAGCTCCGCCGTGCCGACGCCGCCGCCGAAAAGGAGATGGCGCTGCAGAGCATCATCGTCGCCGAGGCGGACGCCGGTCTCGCAGCGGAGGTCACGGGACACACCGTACCCGGGCGCAAGATGCTGCTGCTCGTGTTCCTGCTGGGCTTTGCGCTCACGGAGGCGCTGGTGCTCGGCGTTTCCATGCTGGATGAGACGCTGCGCGCGCCCGCGGATCTGGAGGCCAACGCCGATCTTCCGCTGCTGGGCGTGATCAAGGCCGCCGCGCCGGATTATACCGAGCCAGCCCTGCGCCTGCTCGCGGGAAAGGCAAAGGCGGGAGAGCTCGCGCTCGCCGCGCTGCGGGAGGATGCGCCGCTGCAGGAGGCCGCCGCCGCGCTCACCAAGGCCATGCACGGCGATGTCGCCTCCGGCGACGCCGTGGCCTGCGCCGGCTGCGCTGCGAAGTGGGATGCCGCGCTTCAGGCCGCTGCGGACAGACGCGTAATTCTGCTCGTAGAGGCAGGGAAGACCAACCGCAAGGCGCTTGCCAAAGCGGCGGAAATTCTCCGCGCGCTGCAGCTTGAGCCGCTCGGCGCCATTTTCCTTGAGCCCTGACCGCCGCCATGACCAAATCACTTTTCGGGCGCAGTGCCCGGCTCCCCTCGCGGGAACAGCTCTATTCTGCGGCGCTGATGCTGGCGATCTTCTGTTTTCTGGTCGATTCCAGCACTGTGCCGTATCTGATCGGCGAGACCTTCAGCGACGCTGCGCTGAAGGCGCTTCGCTATGCCTCCTATGCGCTGGTGATTGCGAGCCTGTTCCTGCAGCCGGCCTATCCCCGCTGCACGCTGATCCTCATTGCGCTCGTCGTGGCGCTCGCGGTGGTCAATGCGCGCGTCGCCGGCAAGGCGCTGCTGCTCTCGCTGGTCTATGTGATCGGCGCCGTTGGGCTCGATTATCGCCGCATTGCCAGGGCGCAGTTTTGCATCATGCTCACGCTTTTTTGCCTCATCGTCTTCGGCAGCCTCCTCGGCGTGTTCGAACACTGGGGCTTTGACCTCACCTCCGCGCGCCCGCGCTATTGCCTCGGCTTTTTCTATCCGAGCCATACGACCAGCCTGTTTTTCTATCTGGTGCTGCTCTTCTGCTTTCTGAAGGGCCCGGAGCTGCGCTTCTGGCATGTGCTGGTGATTGCCGCTGCCGATCTCTGGCAGTATTCCTATACCGATTCGCGCGCCGGCACCGTTCTGGCGCTGCTCGCGGCGATTGTCATGTTTCTTTTGCGCCGCCGTCCGCTGAGAGGCGTCTCCGCGCATACCCTTGCGCTGTCGTTTCTCATCTGCGCCGCCGTCTGTCTCGCGCTCACCTGGCTGCACCGCCGGGGCGCTGTGGATCTCTCTCTGCTCAACCGTCTGCTGGCCGGCCGTCTGGACTATCAGCGCGATATCTTCTCCATGCATCACGTCGGCCTCTTCGGTCAGGGCATGGAGTGGGTCGGCCATGGCGGCACGGGGCACACGCAGCTTGCAGCCGGCGCGCGGTATAACTATGTCGACTGCTCCTATATCAAGCTGCTGTTTGATGAGGGCATTCTCCTCACGGCGGTGGTGCTCGCCGGATTCACGGCTGCCGGAATTCGCGCCGCGCGCGCGGGCGATACGGCGCTGCTGCTGGCGCTTGCGTTCTCCGCTGTCTACTGCGCGGTGGAGCAGTGGCTTGTGAATCCCGGCTATCATCCGTTTTTCGTGCTTATCAGCGCGCTGTTTCTCGCACCGGACGGTGCGCTGAAGCCCGTCCGCTTCCGGCGCTCCGGCGGAGGTGCCGCGCCGTGAAAACGCCCTCGATCCGCAAAAACTTCCTCATGAACGCGATGCTCACCATGTCGTCGTTCCTGTTTCCGCTCATCACCTTCCCGTACGTCTCGCGCATTCTGCTGCCTGCCGGTACGGGCACGGTCTCCTTTGCCACGTCTGTAGTGGCGTATTTCAACATGTTCGCCCAGCTCGGCATCCCGACCTACGGCATCCGCGCCTGCGCGCAGGTGCGCGACGACCGCGAGGCGCTCACGCGCACGGCGCATGAGCTGCTGCTGCTGAATCTGCTCATGAGCGCCATCAGCTATGCTGTGCTCGCCGTCTGCCTGATCACCGTGCCGAGACTGCGCGCCGAGCGCACGCTCATCATTGTCATCAGCCTCACCATCGGCCTCACGGCCATCGGCATGGAGTGGCTCTATAAGGCGCTCGAGCAGTATACCTATATCACGCTCCGCTCCATCGTCTTCAAGCTCGTCGCGCTCATCGCCATGTTCCTGCTCGTGCACCGCGAGGAGGACTATATCCTCTATGGCGGCATCACGATTCTCGCGTCCTCCGCCTCGAACATTCTCAACTTTATCCATGCCCGGCGGTTTATCTCCATGCGCAGCGTCGGCGGCTATGATCTGCGCCGTCACTGGAAGCCCGTGGCCGTCTTTTTCGCCATGGCCTGCGCCACCACGGTCTATACGAATCTTGATACGGTCATGCTCGGCTTCATGACCACGAAGGTCGACGTGGGGTATTACAATGCCGCCGTCAAGATCAAGAACATTCTCGTCAGCATCGTCACGGCGCTCGGCGCGGTGCTATTGCCGCGCGCGTCGTATTATATCGAGCACGGCGAAACGGAGCGGTTTCGGGAGATCACGCGCAAAAGCCTGCGCTTTGTGCTCCTGCTTGCTTCGCCCCTGATGCTCTATTTCATCTTCTTCGCCCGCGAGGGCGTGCGCCTGCTCTCCGGCCCTGCGTATGACGGGGCGGTGCTCCCGATGCAGCTCATCATGCCGACGCTGCTGCTCATCGGGCTGACGAACATTCTCGGATTGCAGATGCTCGTTCCGCTCGGG
>JBGUHV010000145.1:0-6685 GCA_045112425.1 Oscillospiraceae bacterium | reverse complement strand
CACTCCCGCCCTCGACGCCGAGCGAATCGAGGAGATCGGCAAGCCGGTGCGCCGTGTGGGAGAAGAAAAAGCTCAGCCAGACGCTCTCGCCCCCGACCTGATCGAGACCGTCGTTCCAGTCTCCCGCGCCGATGCGCAGAAGCCCGTGGTCTCCCCTGCCGCGCCGCCAGACGCACTGCAGCGCCCGCACGGCGTGCTCGAGGACGCTGCCGGTCTCCCGCGTGGGCGAGAGCGGCGCATAGCGCTCGCGCTCCCCTTCGGCCAGCTCCGGCGCGGAGAGCCACGGCGTCCGCTCGGTGCAGAGTGCGAGATCACCCGTCTTCTCCGCATATTCCGCGAGCGCCCACGGCAGCCAGAGCAGATCGTCCGAGATGCGCGTGCGCACGCCGCGCTCACGCCCGGCGTCCGGGTGCCACCAGTGGCAGACGTCGCCCTCGGCGAACTGGTGCGCACAGCAGAGGAGAATCTGCCTTCGCGCGGCGTTGCTTCCCAGCAGGAGCAGGTTCACCGCGTCCTGCAGCTGATCGCGAAAGCCGATGGCGCCGCCGCTCTGATAGAGGCTGCCGCGCGCCATGAGGCGGCAGGCCAGCGCCTGATATGCCGCCCAGCCGGAGAGATAATGCGAGAAGGCCGCGTCGGGCGTGCTCGCGGTCAGGCGGCAGACCGTGCCGCGCCAGCGCGCCTCGGTATCGCGCAGGGCAGACTCGGCGGCGCTCCACCGCAGCAGCGGCCGCAGCTGACCAATCGGCGCGGCGCCGACGATGAGAACGGCACGCTGTTCCACCGGAAACGACGCGCAGAAGCAGCCCGGCACGCCGGAGCCGGCGAAGCCGTCGAGCTGGCCGCGGTCGGCGCTCCGGCGCGAGCAGGTGAAGCCCTCCGTCGGCGCGGAGCAGAGCGCGGAGACGAGAAACGGCGCCGCACTGCGGGGATTGACCGCCGTGAACACGCCGTCGCTCACCTGCGTGACGACGGCGGGCGCGTCGCGCCCCTCGCCCGCAAGCAGGAGATCCAGCCGCCAGCTGAGCGTCATCGGCGAAGCCGTTTCAATCATCAGCACGCGCGCATCTGTGTTTTCGGGCACGAAGGCGACCATGCGGGCGCGCTCCGTCTCCCAGACCATGCTGCCAAAGCGGTACTGCACGCTCGCCGCTCCGGATGCGTCGGCAAAGAGGCTGCGCCCCTGCGCATCCGTGAGCCGCTCCGGGCCGAAGACGGCGCAGGGGTCGTTCTGCCAGGGCGTGATGCGGCATTCGCGCGCGTTTTGATACCACAGCTCCCCGCTGCCGCTCTCCGTGACCGTGCAGGAGAAACGCCCGTTCGTGAGCAGCTGACTCCACGCGCGGCGCGGGAGCGTATGGTCGAGCCGGACGGAGACGGCGCCGCCCGCCTCCAGGCGCACCTCCGGCGGCGGGAGCGCAAGATCGCGCCGATCCGGCTGCAGGAGCAGGCGCGGCAGCGTCGTGCGCGGCGGGATCGAGAGCTCGCCGTTTTCCGCCAGCAGCGCCGCGCGGGCAATCGCCGCCTCTCCCGCCGCGAGATGGACGCCGCCCTTCTGCCCGAAGCTTCCCTCCCGCCCCAGCGCGGTGAGCTCGCGGTGCAGAAAATCCGCGTCCGGGCGGCGATAGTCGCCGCCGTCGGCCGTGAGAAAGATGAGATCGAACGGCAGGCCGCAGCCGGTCAGGAGCGCATGGCGGCGCAGGAGCGAGCGGGCGAGCAGGCGGTCGCGGTCGGTTTTGAGGGGCGACGCGAGGATCGGCAGATCGCCGGAGACGCCGAGCGCCCAGAGCGCCTCCGGCTTCTGCAGAGCGGGCTCGGTCTCCGCGCGGGCGAGTCCGCCGCTCAGCAGCGGGCCGACGAGCTCCATGGCGGCACGCAGGCCGTCTCCGTCGAGAGAAAGCTGCGCTGCAAGCTGCGCCGGAAAATCGGCAGCGCCGCCGGCGGGCATGGCGAGCGTTCGCTGCGCGGCACGATAGGCCGTCTCCTGATGCGCGCCGACGCCGATGGCGACGCGCAGCGTGAAAGCCCCATGCGGCAGCTGCCAGCGCAGCTCGCTGCGCCCGTCGTGCAGCCAGCGCGAGCCCTCCGCATCATTCAGCGGCGGGTCGGCGGCGAGCGCCATCCACGTCTCCGGGCAGGCTCCGCGCGCCAGACGCTGCCAGAGCACGGCGCCGTGGCCGCGCTTTTCCTGCACGCCGAGGCGCCAGAACGCCGGGTGCGCTTTGATATCCGCCTCCCCTGCAAGCGCCGGGTGCAGCACGAGCGACAGTGCGCTGGCCGCTTCCCGGCGCACCGTGAGCGTGAGGAGAAAGCCCGGCTCCTCCCGGGAAACCCGAAAGCGCAGCGAGCCGTCCGCAGCGGAAATTTCCGCCGCCGCGGGCGAGAACGACCACGCGGCCTCGCCGCCCGTGAGCGGAAAGAGCAGCGCGCCGTCCAGCCGCAGCGCCATCGGCCGCGCAAGCAGCGAAAGCCCCTGCCACTGCGCCAGTGCCGCACCGGTCTCGAGCACGCGCAGATGGAGCGCGCCGTTCGAGAGCAGGCAGCCCGCGGGGGTCACGGCGTCGACGCCGTCGCCGTCTCTCCGGTAGGTGACCGGCTCGGAGGATTGGGGCTGCCTCGGCTCCGTCTCCCGCTCGCGGCGGAGCAGGCAGCCGCCGAGCGGCACGCGCTCCTGCAGGAGCGTCTGATGCGCGCGCATGGCGCCGTCCGCCATCGTCCAGCGGCGGACGCAGCCATCCTTGAGGCAGTTTGTCACGGCGAGCAGGCTCATGCCGAGATGGTGCGCCATGACGCTGCGCACAATCTCCCCCTCCCGCCGGCGGCTGCGCGAGGGCGTGCAGTCGAGCGCCTCATAAAAGCCGTATGGCCCCAGCATGCCGAAGCGCTCGAACTGCCGGAGATTTCGCACGGCGAGGCGCGGGAAGACGGCGAGGGCGAGAAACGCACTGTAGGGCGAGAGCACCAGCTCGCGATCCATGCCCCGGCAGAGGGCGAGCGCGGCGACGCCGTGCGCCTTATAGCGATAGTGCAGGGCGGGATCGAGCGCATAGAACGCGCTCTCCGAGACGCCCCACGGCAGACCGCGCGGCGGGCGCTTTCGCTGCGCATGGAGGCAGAAGCGCGCGCTCTCCCACAGCAGGGATTCCGGAGCGAGCGGCAGAAACAGCTCCGGCATGAGATATTCAAACATCGTGCCCGTCCATGAGGCCATGCCCCGACGGCGCCCGAGCGCGACCTCGGCGCGGCTGAGCGCGCGCCAGTGGCGCACGTCCGCATCACCGCGCGCGACGGCGAGATAGCCCGTGAGCCGCGCCTCGCTGCTCATGAGATCATACCAGCCCGGGGAGGGCTCGCCGGTGTTGGCGTCGAGCCCGATGCGAAAGAGGCGGCGGCGCGCATCATAGAGCGGCGAGAAGTCCATCGGCGCGAGCAGCGCCTCGCAGCGCGCGGCGAGATCCGCCCTGTTCCGCTCCCGGAAGGCGCCGGCCGCGGCGATAAGAGACGCCGCGAGGTTGCCGCTGTCCACCGTGGAGACGTATGCCGGCCGGAGGGGTCTGAGCGTGATGGTATGGTACCAGTTATAAAAATGCCCCTTCCAGCGCGGGAGGCGCTCCATCGTCTCGATCATGCGCTCGGCGAGGGGCAGGCCCTCCCCGCCGTCGACGCCGAGGGCGTCGGCGCAGAGAGCGGAGACGAGGCCGAGGCCGAGATTCGTCGGGCTGGTGCGGTGGGCGGCGCCCGCCGGCGGCTGCAGCTGCACGTTGTCCGGCGGGAGAAAATGATCCTCCTCGGTGCAGTAATCGCGAAACCAGCGCCAGATCTCCCCGGCGCGCGCGAGCAGATAGGCCTGATCGCGTCCGCTGAGCGGCGCAGCGCTCGCCCGGGGCTTTCCGAGCGCGAAGAGCACGAGCGGCGAGAGCAGCCACAGCGCGCCCGCGCTCTTTCCCGCCGCGGACGGCGCGAGCAGCGCAAGTCCGAGCCCCGCAATCAGCGCCGCGGGCATGGCGCGCAGGAAACCGGGAACGCCGCGCTGCTTTGCCGAGGCGCTCTGCGCCGCCGTCTGCCAGTCGAGGCAGCGGCGGTGCGAAACATTGCTGCGCCAGAGCGCGCGCACCGCCGCCGAGAGGCAGAGCCACGCCTCATGCGGCAGCAGGACGAGCCGCAGCACCGCCTGCAGGATGGCGAGCGCGAGATCGTGCAGCACGAGGCCGAAGCGCCGAATGCGCAGGTTTGCGCCGGGCTGCAGCAGCGTGCGCCCCAGCGCGGAGAGCGCGCCGCCGAGCAGGCAGAAGAGCGCCGCGACAGCCGCGAGCCGCAGCCCCGGCGTCGGGAGCAGCAGTCCCGCCGCGACGGCGAGAAACGTGCCCGGCGCGATCAGGCTGCGGCGCAGACTGTCCGCAAGGCGAAACCGATCCATTGGCCGCAGCCCCCGGCGGAAGATCCACGGGAGATTCTGCCAGTCGCCCCGCGTCCAGCGCTCGAGACGGGCATACCAGCTCAGAGGCTTGGAGGGAAAGCCGTCGACTATTTCCACGTCCGCGAGATAGCCGCCGCGCAGGAGCGCGCCCTCAATCGCGTCGTGGCTCAGGATGCGGTTTTCCGGCAGGTCGGCGGTGCAGAGCAGCAGCGCGTCCACATCCAGAATGCCCTTGCCGGCAAAGCCGCCGCAGTCATAGCGATCCTGATACAGCTCGCCCACGGCGCCGCCATAAGGGTCTGTGCCGCCGGGGCCGGCGAAGAGGCGGGCAAAGTCCGTGGCCGTGGCACTCTCAAGATCCGTGGCGATGCGCGGGTGCAGCAGGCCGTACCCCGCCGTGACGAGCGGGCGCGCCGGATCGACCTGCGGACGATTGAGCGGATGGAGCATGGCGGCGATCAGCTCGCGCGCCGCGCCCGGCGTGAGCACGGTGTCGGCGTCGAGCGTGAGGAGAAACTGCACGTCCTCGAGCGCGGACTCGTCGCCGAAATGCCGCAGGCCGGTGCTTCTGCCGCGCAGGAGCGACGCGAGCGCGAGCAGCGCGCCGCGCTTGCGCTCATATCCGCGCCAGACCCCGTCCGCCTCGGAATAAGCGCGCAGGCGCGTGAAGAGCGAAAAGCCCCCGCCGTACCGCTCGTTGAGCTGGCGGATGGCGGACTCCGCCGCGCGGAGGATGGCTTCATCCGCGCGCTCGGTCTCCTCGCGGCTCTCCCTCCAGTCGGCGAGGAGGCCGAACGTGAGATGCGCGCCCGCGTCGCGGCTGCAGAGGCGAAACGCCTCGAGCCGCGCGGCAAAGTGCGCCGCGTCCTCCGGCTCAGAGAGGAGCGCCGAGATGACGCAGAGCGTGCGCCCCGCCTTCGGCACGCCGTGCTCGAGCGCCATGCGCGGGATTGGGCGCGGTTTCGTGAGGCGGCGCAGAGCGGCGTCCTGCAGCTGCTTGACAAGCTCAGAGACGGGCAGCAGCAACAGCACGGCGCCCAGAACGCTTTTTGTGAGCGCACCGAGCGCGGCGGAGAACGCCAGCGTGGCCGCCAGCAGAAAAGCGAGATAGAGCCGCCCGGACGGCAGCGCCCGCTCGGCGGCCAGAAGCGCAAAGCCGACATGGCGCTCGCGCCCGGCGGAGGAATTCGCCTGCGCGAGCAGCGCCTCGGCATGACTTCGCTCGGAGACGCCCCGACGGCGCGCCTGCCGGGCGAGGCGGTCGCGGTACTCGGCGCGGGCTGCGCGAGCCATCTTCGGATAAACACCCGCCGGGTCGCGGCGAAGAAGCCGGTCGAGCACGTCCGTCCGCTCGAGCATGGGTGCAAGATCCATGGCGGAGAGCATGCGCAGCGAAGTAAAATGCGCCCCGACCGCCTCCGCATCCGGCTCCTTTTCGCACAGGAGCGACGCGAGCGAGACGATGACCGCCGCCTTCATGGCGGGCAGGAGCAGCGCATGCTCCGCGTGCGTGAGCGGCAGGGCGCGCTGAAAGCCCGTGAGCCACGCCTCGATCTGCTCCTCCGTGAGCGAGCCGCAGCAGGCAGAGAGCAGCTGCCCGCAGCAGCGCAGGAGCACCGCGCCGCCGTCGCACGCGCGCAAATGCTTGGCTCTAGAGAGCGCATCGAGCGCCGAGGCGCCCTCCCGCTCGGCGAGAAACCAGTTATCCAGCAGCCAGCGCGCGGCGCCGTCCTCCCCGGCGGTGCGGCGGATGCGCCGCAGCTGCCCGATTGCCTCGCGCAGAGGGCGCACAAAGCGTCTCCCCCGCCGCTCCGCGCCGGGCTGCAGCTTCGCCGCCGCCGATTCGCCCATGGATTCCATGCTTCGTTCCGCCATAAAAACGCCTCCGAAAAAACTGTCAGTTACGGCTAGTTTTTCCGGAGGCGATTCGGATTATTCTTTTTACTGCATTTGCGCGATGCGGATTCGCCGAAGGAAACGCAGAAACTGGAGCGCTCTGCGCTCTTGACACGCAGGTCGCCCCTGCAGCAAACCGGCCTCGCAGCGTTTGCCCGACAGGGCAAATCAAATCCAATCGTTTTTGCCGTGGGTTTGCCGCGGCAAAAACTCCCTGAGGCGTCGTCAGAATGGGCTTGCTCCACGACGCAGCCGCGCTAAAGCGCGACGGCTCTGTATCCGCGCCCCCCATTCTTCCTCTCCAAATCAAAGCTCATGCTTTGATTTGGTAAGGAGCGGCAGTGAAATGAGCTTGCTTTCCCGCTCACGGGG
>JBGUHV010000144.1:0-5551 GCA_045112425.1 Oscillospiraceae bacterium | reverse complement strand
ACGGTGTCCCACTGGCCGGCGGGAACGTCGACATAGGTGAGCTCCGCTTCCGCGAGCACCGGCTCGCCGGCAGCGCGGAACAGGAACGTGACGATGTGCGCGCGGGAGCAGGGGGTGTTGGGCTCGAAGGTCGTGTCGGTGACGCCCTTGGTGATGCCCTTGCTCACCGCCCACAGGACGGCCTCATAGTAGAAGCTGCCTTCCTTCACGTCGGTGAAGACGTTCTTGACGCCCTCGACGCTCGGCTTGCCGGCGGCACGATACAGGAACGTGACCGCCTCGGCGCGGGTGCAGGCCTTCTTGGGGGAGAAGGTCGTGTCGGAGGTGCCGTTCGTGATCTCCTCCGTGACCGCCCAGTCGAGCGCATCGTGATACCAGCTGTCGGCGCTGCGGTCCACATCCGTAAACGCCTTGCTGGGGCACTCTTCGCCAAAGGCCTCGCCGCTGCCGTCGGTGACGTAGAAGTTCAGCTTGAAGTCCTCGCCGAGGGTGTTGCCGTTGTTGGCCATGACGCCGGCCTTGACGATGAAGGTGTAGCGTCCGCCGGGCGCGTCGCTGAAATCGACCGTGAAGGTGCGATCCCCGTCGAAGCCCACGATGCACTCCAGATCCTCAACATAGATCATGCCGGCGCTCTTGTCGCTGTACTTGTTCATGCCGCGGTCGAACGTGACGATGATTCTGGTGTTGGGCTTGACGGCTCTGTCTTTCAGATCCTTGCCGCCCACCGTGACGGACACGACGTTCAGCGGGCTCTGGCCGTTGCCGCCACCGTCTCCGCCGCCGCTGCCGTTGCCGCCGTCTGCCATCGCGGGGCATACCAGCAGCGCCGCCGCCATGACGAGCACAAGCATCAGGGATATTGCTCTCTTCATCTTTGTTTCCTCCTTGTTATGATAAAAATTAGTGCTTGCTTCGTTTTGCGCGGATCACAAGCCCCGCCGCCAGCGCGAGCGCGGCCGCACCGCCGAGGATGACGATCCATGTGCTGCCGCCGGATGCATCCCCCGCGTCCGGCGCCGCGGTCGGCGCGGGCGTCGCAGACGGCTTCGGCGTCGCGGTGGGTTTCGGCGTCGCCGTCGGCTTCGGCGTCGCGGTCGGCTTCGGCGTCTCGGCGGGCTTGGGTGTCTCGGTCGGCTTCGGCGTCTCGGTCGGCTTCGGCGTCTCGGCAGGCTTCGGTGTCTCGGTCGGCGCCGGGGTCTCCGCCGGGGCGGCGCCCGCCGTGGTGAAGCGGATGGTGAGATCTTGTCCGAGCACGGCGCCGCTCTTGGCCTGCAGGCTGCCGCTGATGGTCAGCGTGTAGGTCTTCCCCGGCGTCAGGCCGGAGGCCTGCACGGTGACGATGCGCTTGCAGTCCGGGTCCACCTGATCATCGCCCATGAGGACGCTGACGGGAACGGCGTTTCCGCCGGAATCCGTCAGGCGAAAGCAGGTCATATTGTTGTCCTTCACGGTGAAGTTCACGACGTTTTTGGTGAACGTCAGCGTGACGGAGAGCTCGGTCGGCACATCGGTGCTGCCGTCTGAGAGCGTGGATTCGGCCAGCGTCAGCGGCTTGTCCTTGCCGCCGCCGCTGCCGTCGCCGTTGCCGGCGAGCGCCGTCACGCTCAGACTCATCAGCAAAAGCGCCGCGAGCAGGATGGTGAGGATTCGTTTCATGGCTCAGCCCTTCATACATTCGAAGCTGTCGGAGGTCCATCTCCGGTATCTGCAATTATAGCATGTTACCGCTTCCGATGCAAAGCATTCCTCTTCGTCATCGCGGGCAAAGCAGCGGCACGCTTTTGCGGCCTGCTCCGCCTCACGCGGAGCGTCCTGGCCGGGGCGAAAGCGTCTGCCTCGTTTTCCGGCTTCCCACAGGCTCATGCTCTTCTCCCCTTATGCGGGATCGGAACCCAGAATTCCCCTTCCCTGCGCACGACGAGGGTGACCTTGTGGCGCAGGAGCACTGCCTTGGTCGGCTCGCAGAAGCGAATCTGCTCTCCGCCGGAGAGTTCCTCGCCGGATTCCGAGACGATCTGCTCCACGCCGTATTTGGCGCAGAAGCGCTCCGCCGGGAGCACCTCGCCCGCGGTCTGCGGGCGGAGCTTGCCCTTGATGCGTCCGTCCGAGCCGGTCAGGCGCAGGCCGACGCCCGCCAGCGCGCCGATGACCCCGTCGCCGGTGCCGCCGTGCTCCGAGAGGGAGAGCAGCGCCGGAAACGCCGAGGCGGCGGCATAGGCGTCCGCCTTGCGCAGCACCTCGGTCTGTGCCCGGCGGCCAAACGCCGTGAGCGGCGAGAAGTCCGCATCCTCACAAAGCTGCAGGACGCAGAGACCGGGATCGCTGCCGGGGGCGGCGTTCGACGCGAGAAAGGCCTTGGCCGCCTCGATGACGGCGGAGGCGTCGGCTGTGTCGGCGGCGCAGCACATGGAGCTGTTGTGCGAGGTATAGGCGATGTCCTCGTGGATCAGCAGCTGGTGGCGCGTGACGTAGCCGCCCTTTAAGAGTCCTCTCGCCTCGAGTTCGGCGCAGAGATTCTCCAGCAGCTGGCCGGTGCCGATGCTGTCGAGATTGTCCGTATCGTCGATGCAGATCAATAGCTTCATGGGATCACTCCGCCTTCTGCGACGTTTTTTCCGTGCGCATCTCATCGGCCTCCAAGATGGCCTGCGCCATGTCGTCGTCAATTTCAAAATCATAAAAGCGCAGATAATAGTCCTTGAGCGTCTGCGCAAAATCCAGCTCATACTGCTCCGGATAGAGCAGATTGGCAAGCCACATGAGCGCGAGCGGCGTCTCGGTGCTGGTGGGGTGCCCCATGCGGGAGATGCCCACGGGGATCTGATAGACCGCACCGTCGCGGACGCAGCGGAGCCCCGCCCATTTGGCGTCAGAGAGAATATAATCGTCCACGCCCGCCTCGTTGCAGATGATCAGATCCGGATCCCAGGCATAGATCTGCTCGAGCGTGGTATAGGCCTTGCCGCCCTCCACCGTGAGGTCCGATCCAAGCGAAACATCATGCACGTTCGTCATGGTGATCCACTCATCGCAGATGCTGCCGGCATAGTCGGTGCGCACGGCCTCGTTGACCGCGTGATAGAGCTCCGCCGGCTCGCCCGGCGCGCCGGAAACCGCCTCACGGACACCGGCATAGACGCCCCGGCACCAGTTGACATAATCCTGTGCCTTGTCCTCCGCGCCGAGGGCTCTGCCAATGACGAGCATAGCCTCCAGCTGGCTCTCCAGATCGTCGAAGCCGACGACGACATAGGGAATGCCGAGGGAATCGAGCTTCGCGCGCTCCTGAGCGGTTTCATAGGTGCCGTCGTTGACAAAAATCAGGTCGGTGCCATATTCGAGCACCGCTTCGCCGTTGACAGAGCCGTTGTTTTTCACGACGACCGCATCGGCAACGGAGGGGCAGATCATCGTGAGCAGGTTGCTGCGGGTCATATTGTTGCAGGCGGTCGTGATACGCTCGCCATAGCCGCAGAGGACGATGATCGGCCCGGAAAAGGGACAGACGCAGCAGATCGACTGCGGGTTTTTCGGCACCGCCACGGTTCTGCCGGCACAGTCTGTGATCGTGATCGTATCGGGCGCCGAGCGTTCCGGCGACGACGCGCAGCCGCCCACAAGCACGGCGATGAGGCAGAGCGCCAGAAGCGCGGAGAGGATTTTTCGGTTCATATGACCACCCTCTTTTCAAAGAGACTGCCGCAGCAGGATCGTCTTTTCGCCCTCGTACTCGAGAATCCGAGCCCGGACGCCATAAACCTCGCTGAGGCGCTCCTCCGTGATGATCGCTCCGGGTCTGCCCTTTGCGGCGACGACGCCCTCCCGGAGAAACAGGGCGGACACGTCGCACCCACGGGATTCCAGAAAGAACGCATGATCCGGCGCGTGCGTTGCGATGAGAAAGGAAATGCCGTCTGACCGGCTGAGCTCGCTGACCAGCTCCAGAAGCTGCAGTGCGTTTCGGTAATCCAGATGCGCCGTTGGCTCATCCATGAGCACGAGCGGCGTCTGCTGGCAGAGCGCTCTCGCGAGCAGCACAAGGCGGAGCTCGCCGCCGGAAATGCTGCCATAGGACTGATCGGCGAGGTTTAAGACGCCGACGCGGCGCATGGCGTCCTCGGCTGCGGCTCTGTCTGCCGCGCCTGGCGCGCCGAAGGCGGGCAGATGTGCCGTGCGCCCCATGAGAACCGCCTCGCGGACGGTATAGGGGAAGGCGACGCTGTGGTTCTGCGGAACGTAGGCCGCCTGCCGCGCAAGCTCCGTCCGGCTGCAGGCGGTCACGTTTTTTCCGCCGAGCAGAACCTCGCCGCGCTCCGGACTGCGCAGACCCATGACGCAGTCGAGCAGGGTACTTTTGCCGCTGCCGTTCGGGCCCATGACGCAGAGAATCTCCCCGCGGCGCATCTCAAAGCTCACGCTGTCCAGCGCCCTGTGCGTGCCGTAGGAAAAGCACAAATCCTTGACGGAAAGCATCATGCCCAGCCGCCTCCCCTCGTCTTTTTCAGCAGATAGACAAAGAATGGCGTGCCGACAAGGGCGCAGAGAATGCCGATGGGGATCTCCGACGGAGAGATGCAGCGCGCGAGAATGTCCATGAGCGTGAGAAAGCACGCGCCGAGCGACATACTCACCGGAATGAGCCGCACGTTGTTGTTGCCGACGAGCATTCTGCCGATATGCGGCACGACGAGGCCGACCCAGCCGATGGTGCCGCTGATGCACACCGCGGAGGCGGTGGCAAGCGTGGCGCCGCCGATGATGAGAAGCTGATACCGCCGCACATTCACGCCCAGCGCCGCCGCCTCTTTTTCGCCCATGGAGAGCACGTTGATGCGCCAGCGGGAGAGATAGATCAGCAGCATGCCCAGCGCCATGGGGAGAAAGGCATAAAAATGGAGATAGCCCACGTCCGCAAAGCTGCCCATGAACCAGAACGTGATGCTCGGCAGCTGGCTGTAGGGATCGGCGAGATATTTCAGGATGGAGATCAGCGCGCTGAAAAAGCTTGAGACGACCACACCGCCGAGAATGAGCGTCACTGACGTCGTGACCTTCGCGATCCGTCCGGAAAACCAGCTGAGCACGACCGCGAGCAGGGCGAACAGGAACGCGAGGACATAGGTATACGCACCGCCGCCGAGGAACACGATGGCAAGGCACGCGCCGAAGCCGGCGCCGTTGGACACGCCGAGCAGGCCGGAATTGACAAGCGGATTGCGGAACACGCCCTGAAATGCCGCGCCGGACACCGCGAGCGCCGCGCCGCACATGGCCGCCGCAGCGGCTCGGGGCAGGCGCAGATACCAGATCACGCGAAAGTGCTCCGACCCGGCAAGCGATGGATGGAGGATAGTCTGCAGCGCGTCGCGCAGGGAGATCGTATATCTGCCGACCAGCAGCGCCGCCGCCACCAGAAGAAGCGGCAGCAGTATGAACATGACGGTGTTGCCGATTCTTTTCATGGCCTCAAATCCCAAACAACAATATATTGTTATTCTACATCGTATCCGAACATCGCGCAAGAGCGCGCCCGGCAGTTTGAGGGGGG
>JBGUHV010000143.1:0-9659 GCA_045112425.1 Oscillospiraceae bacterium | reverse complement strand
CATTTGGCGTGTATACACGCCAAATATGCGGTATTTACCGCATATTTCCGCTCTGCGGAAATGATTACTTAGGTATACTGTTGTCACCCACTTTGGAGAAACGGAGGAAACCAGAATGAAACTTACGAGAAAAGCGCTTCTGGCGCTCGTCTGCGTCCTGGCGCTGCTGCTCGGCAGCCTGCCGGTCTTCGCGGCGCAGGCGGACTTTCGCTATGAGACCGGCGCCGACGGCGTGACGCTCACGGCGTATCTCGGCCGGAGCGCCTCGCCCGCGATTCCGGCGGAGCTCGACGGCAAGCCCGTCACCGCCATCGGCGACGGCTGCTTTCAGGGGCTGCTGTGCCTGAGAACCGTCCGCGTGCCCGAGGGCGTGAAGCGCATCGGCGACTATGCCTTCGAGTGCTGCGGCAACCTGAAAAAGGTCTATCTGCCCGAATCGCTCCGCGAGATCGGCGAGGGCGCCTTCTCCGGCTGCTCGGCGCTCACGCTCGCCGATCTGCAGGACGGCGTGGAGCGCATCGGCCGCGGCGCCTTCCTCTGCTGCGACGCGCTCGTGACGATTGAGCTGTCCGATACGCTGCAGACCCTCGGCGACTTCGCCTTCGCCTGGTGCAGCAGCCTTGCGCACATCGGCCTCGGCAGCAGCCTCAGGGCCGTCTCCGACCGCACGTTCTATCAGTGCGAGGCGCTCACGCGCGTCGTCCTGCCCGAGAGCGTCACGAGCATCGGCAAGCGCGCGTTTTCCCACTGCGTCAGCCTCAAGGGCTTTTATCACGGCACGGAGCTCGAGCGCCTCGGCGAATACGCCTTTGAAAACTGCGAGTCGCTCGAGAGCATGAACGTCCGCCCGGTGAAGCTGGAGCGCGGCGTCTTCTCCGGCTGCACAAAGCTCGACTGGTTCAGCGTGGCCGATTCCGTGAAGTCCATCGGCGGCGAGGTCTTCGCGCGCAGCGGCGTGAAGAGCATCAGCCTCCCGGCCTCGGTGACGGAGATCGCGGCGGACGCCTTCCGCGGCGCATCGCCGGAGCGCGTCTTCGTCGATGCGGAAAACGCCGCCTTCGCCGAGATCGACGGCTCGTTCTGCACGAAGGACGGCAGGACGCTCCTGCTCGCCTGCCCGGGCACGGACGACGAGGGCGAGCCGGCGGCAAGCTATGCCGTGCCGGACGGAGTGGAGATCATCGAATCCTTCGCCTTCAACGGGCGCATTCTCGATGCCGTTACGCTGCCGGATTCCCTGCGGGAGATCCATGCCTACGCCTTTGCCGCCGCGCAGATTGACAGCATGGACATCCCCGAATCCGTGCAGGTCGACCCCAAGGCCTTCGTCGATCCCGGCGCGGACGACGAGGCGGACGCTGCCGCCGCGCTCTCGGCGCAGGACGACGCGCCCACCGAGGTCAAAACCACCTCCGCCGCGGGCGACAAGAGCCTCTACCGCGAGGAGGATTACAAGGACTATCTCGCCATTGACAGCGACGACTTCGACGCCTGGAGCGAGGAATACCTCAAGTACTGCGCCGCGCACGGCAGCCCCGTCACGCATGGCACCATCCCCTACATCATGCGCTACAAGGGCGAGGTCATCCCGCACTTCATGGCCATGACCGCCGTGCAGAACCACGACCCCGACATGTGGGCGCAGGCGGCAAATTTCTTCGGCGACGATTTCGAGCAGCTCTATCTCATGATGAACCACGGCCTGTTCACCGAGCTCCGCCGCGGCAAAATGCCGGACGATCTCGTGCTCTATTCCGGCGTCTATGACAGCCAGCTCATGGCCGCCGCCGGCACCGACCATGTGCCGACGCAGGCGGAGCTCATCGCCGCCATCGGCAGCAGCTTCTCCGACCCCTGCATGATCTCCACCACGCCGAACGCCCCCGTGGCCTGCGGCTTCGGCGAGACGCTCTTTATCATCTACGCCTCGCGCGAGGCGATGGAGGCGCAGGGCGCCGTGAACATCGACGCCGTCGCGCACTCCAGCGAGCAGGAGATCCTAATGTCCGCCAATGCCCGCTACCGCGTGCTCGACGTCGGAACGATGACCGTCACGCATCAGGATCCGTGGGCGGAGGAGCCCGAGACGCTCGAGCGCAATTACGTCCGTCTGGAGCTGCTCGCCCCCGAGACGCCGAACCCCTTCGTGGACGTGGCGGACGACGCGTTTTACCATGACGCGGTGCTCTGGGCGGTGAAGGCCGGCGTGACGGACGGCATGGACGAGACGCACTTTGTGCCGCAGGGCGAGGCCACGCGCGCCCAGATCGTCACGTTCCTGCACCGCGCCGCCGGTTCTCCCGCGCCGAAGAGCGAGAAGCGCGATTTCACCGACGTGAAGCCGGACGCGTGGTATGCCGAGGCCGTCCGCTGGGCGGTGGAGCAGGGCATCACGAACGGCACATCGCCGACGACCTTCTCGCCCGACAAGGCCTGCACCCGCAGCGAAATCGTCACGTTCCTCCACCGCGCGGCGGGGTCTCCCGCCCCGGCGCAGCAGACCTGCCCCTTCACCGACGTGCCCGCCGGCAGCTATTATGAAAAGCCCGTCCTCTGGGCAGTGGAGCGGCAGATCACCAACGGCGTGAGCGAAACGACCTTCGCCCCCAACAAAACCTGCACCCGCGGCGAGGCCGTCACGTTCCTTTACCGCGCGAACTAATCAAAATGCCGCCGGAATACCTTCCGGCGGCATTTTGAAAGGAAGCGACAAACTTTCTTCAAAAAGTGTCAAAATAGTTCTTGCGGATCAATTCCGTTTCCGATATAATAAAATGCAGACAATCACCGCGACTGCGCGGAATTTGAAAACAAGGAGAAAGGACCATGAAGCACACGAAACAGTGGCTGGCGCTGCTGCTTGCCGTGGTGATGACGGCGGCGCTGCTTGCCGTGCCTGTCTCGGCCGTTGACAAGGCGCCGAACGACTTCGGCATCCGCACCTATGTCGCGCTGGGCGACAGCATTGCCACCGGCCTGAACGACAACACCGGCACGAACGAGGACGCCTACGGCAGCTGGGCCAACGGCTACACCGTGAAGCTTGCCGAGATGCTGAACCTCACCGCCGGCACGCCGACGACCTATGTGGAGAAGCATCACTGTGACTACTACACCTCTCCCAACGACAGCGGCTTCCGCCCCTGGGCCTTCCCGGCCATGCGCACGAAGGAGATCCTCAATCAGGCCGACCCGACCTATCATTACGAGCGCGACCGCTTCGCGGACTACTGGCTCGATAACGGCGAGCTCAACGAGGAGCTCGGTGACGTGCCCGCCCTGATTCAGGCCGACGTGAAGGACGCCGATCTCATCACGCTGAACATCGGCTCGAACGACGTTGTGCTCTCCCAGCTGCGCGAGACCGCGTGGGCGATCGAGGACGAGGTCGGCGTCGGCGCGAGCGCCATCATCGACCTCATGAAGAGCAAGCTCGGCTTTGCCGATGCGCCGAATCTGCCCGAGGGCACGGACGAGAACGCCATCGTCATGAAGTTCCTCCCGCTCTTCCTCGGAAACGTCCTGAAGGGCTACAATGAGTTCCTGCAGAACATGCCGAAGATTCTCAAGGCGCTGCGCGCGCAGAACGAGACCGCGCAGATCGTCGTCATCGGCGTGTTCAATCCCGTGCACTCCCTCAGCCTCACCGAAGGCAAGCTCCCGATCTCCATCGGCGAGATGCTCGACGGCGTCATGACCCCGCTCAACGCCGCGCTTGCGAACTTCTGCATGCGCTACCGCTGCACCTACGTCGACGTGGTCGACGTGCCGGTGGACGGCTCCATGCACCCGACGAACGAGGGCTATATCGACATCGCCGACCGCATCTATGCCAAGCTGAAGTTCCAGCCGGTCGAGACCGACTTTTCCGACACGGAGAAGCTCTCTCCCGAGTTCCAGGCGGCCATCAACTGGGCTGCCGGGGCCGGCGTGACCAACGGCTTCCCGGACGGCACCTTCCAGCCGGACAAGACCTGCACCCGCGCCGAGATCGTCACGTTCCTGTGGCGCATGGCCGCCGAGCCGAAGGTGGATGCGCCCGCCGCGTTCGAGGACGTGCCCGCGGACGAGTGGTATGCCGGGGCGGTGGCCTGGGCTGCCGCGAACGGCATCACCAACGGCACGAGCAGCACGAAGTTCAGCCCGGATCAGAAGTGCACCCGCGGCCAGATCGTCACCTTCCTCTATCGCTATGACCGGCTGGTCAACAGCGAGGCGGGCGAGACCGCTGCGGTCTCCACCTTCCGCGACGTGAGCCCCGCCGCCTACTACGGCGCGCCCGTCACCTGGGCGGTGAAGAACGGCATCACCAAGGGCATCTCCTCGGTGCTCTTCGCCCCGATGCAGAGCTGCACCCGCGCGCAGGCCGTCACGTTCCTGTTCCGCTACAGCCACCTGTAAATAGACTGTCAAAGAACATGGTTCTTTGACAGTCGAAGAGATACTCGCGCTCCATCGCGGCAGGCGATGCCCGCCTTGGTCGGCGCGAGGGCGCGGCGCGTCGCCACAAGCTCCATATCCCTTGCTTCCCCGCCAACGGGAAAGCAAGCTCATTCCGCTGCGGCTCCTTACCAAATCAAAGCCAATGCTTTGATTTGGAGAGGAAGAATGGGGGCGCGGATACAGAGCCGTCGCGCCTTAGCGCGGCTGCGGCGTGGAGCAAGCCCATTCTGACGACACCTTAGGGAGATTTTCCGCCGCACATGTCGCCGGAAAATCGATTGAAATTGAATTCGCGGCATCCGAGCCGCGAACTCTGCGAGGCCTTTTTACAAGCTAAAACCGCCGGAAGGGTTTCCCTTCCGGCGGTTTCTTATGTTGGTCAGATATTCCCGTAATAGATCTTCGCGAGGCCGCCGTGGCTGGTTTCGCGGTATTTCTCGTCCATGTCCTTGCCGGTGCGGTACATGGTGGCGACGACCTCGTCGAAGGAGATCTTTCGCGTCTCATAGAGGAAGCGGCTGAGGTTCACGGAGCTGATCGCGCGCATCGCGGCGACGGCGTTTCGCTCGATGCAGGGGATCTGCACGAGGCCGTTGACCGGGTCGCAGGTGAGGCCGAGGTTGTGCTCCATGGCGATCTCGGCGGCGTATTCGATCTGGTCGATGTTCAGGCCGTAGAGGCTCGCGAGCGCCGCCGCCGTCATGGAGCAGGCGCTGCCGATCTCCGCCTGGCAGCCGCACTCCGCGCCGGAGATGCTGGCGTTCGTGCGGATGACGTTTCCGAAGATCGCCGCCACGGCGAGCGCGTCGAGAATCTCCTCCTCGGGGAAGCCGCGGTCGCGGTGCATGTAATAGAGCACCGCCGGGAGCACGCCGCAGCTGCCGCAGGTCGGGGCGGTCACGACGATGTGCTCGTCCGCGTTCTCCTCGCTCGTGGCGTAGGCGTAGGCAGCGATGATGCGGTTCATGGCCACGTCCGCGGGCTCGTTGTAGCAGCGCATGTTGTAGAGCTTCTTCGCCTTGCGTGTCACGCCGAGTCCGCCCGGCAGCACGCCCTCCGCCGCGAGTCCGCGGCCGATGGCCTCCTTCATCGCTTCCCAGACCTTCTTGAGGTAGAGCGTGATGTCCGGGCCCTCCATGCGGTAGATGAACTGCGGCAGGCTGATGCTCTTTTCCTTGCACAGCTGCAGAATCTCCGAGAAATGCTTCTGCGGATAGACCTCGCGGTCCTCGTCGGACTCCTCGCCCTCGATGCGGATCGCGCCGCCGCCGATCGAGAAGATGCGGTTTGAGCCGATCACCTCGCCGTCCTTGAGCGCCTCAAAGAGCATGGTGTTCGGGTGGGGCAGCTCGCTCTCGCGCACCTCGCGGTTGAAGACGATCTCCGCGCCGGGCAGACCCGTCTTGATCGCGCCGCCGGTGCCGTGGCCCTCGCCGGTGAAGGCGAGCGAGCCGTAGAGCGTCACGCGGAAGGCGTCGGCCTGCGGCCAGCGCTCGCCGAACTTCGCGGCCGCGCGGTACGGGCCGACGGTGTGGGAGCTCGAGGGACCGTTGCCGATCTTATATACACTCTTGATGCTTTGCATTGATGTTCCTCCGTCACATCTCAAACAGCCGAAAAACAAGTTTTCCGACTGTTTGAAAGGGATACTCGCGCTCCATCGCCCTTCGGTTGGTCGGCGCGATGGCGCGGCATCAGCCGCACCTTAGGGAGTTTTTCCGCCGCACATGTCGCCGGAAAAACGATCCGATTTCTTCGCGCCTTCCGAGGCGCGAACTCTGCGAGGCTTTTTACAAACTGAGGCCGCCTACTGGCGGCCTCTTTTTTGAACTGTTGGGTTACGCTGCGGCTTTTTCCTTTTCCTTCTTGCCGGTGATGGCGTTCATCAGCATGGCGATGGCGCCGTCGCCAGTGACGTTGCAGGCCGTGCCGAAGGAGTCCTGCGCGATGTACAGGGCGATCATGAGGGTCAGCATGTTCTGGTTGAAGCCCAGCATGGACTCCAGAATGCCCAGAGCAGCCATAACCGCGCCGCCGGGCACGCCGGGGGCGGCCACCATCGTGATGCCGAGCATCAGGATGAAGGGCAGCATCTGGCCGAAGGTCACGTCCCAGCCGTTGAGCATCATGACGGCGATGGAGCAGCTCGTCAGGGTGATCGTGGAGCCGGAGAGGTGGATCGTGGCGCACAGCGGGATGACGAAGTCGGCGATCTTGCTGAGGCAGCCGTTCTTCTTGGTGCACTCGAGGGTCACGGGGATCGTCGCGGCGGAGGACTGGGTGCCGATGGCGGTCATGTAGGCGGGAACCATGTTCTTAATGAGACCAAACGGGTTCCTCTTCGAGGCCGCGCCCGCGACGACGTACTGGAACACGATGATGCAGATGTGCATCAGGATGATCAGCACGAAGACCTTGGCAAACACGCTCATGATCTCGGCGACGGTGCCGGCATAGGTCATGTTGGCGAAGATGCCGTAGATGTGGAAGGGCAGGAGGGGGATGAGCACCTTCGCCACAACGCCCTCAACGATGCGCTGGAACTCGTGGAAGACCTTGCGCAGGGTCTCGGAGCCGGTGGCGGCGATGCCGATGCCCATGATGAAGGACGTGATCAGCGCGGTCATGACGCCCATGAGCGGGGGCATTTCCACGGTGAAGAGTCCGGAGAGCATGGTATCCTCCGCGTTCTGGGCGTTGTCCATCACGATGGAGCCGACCTTCAGGAAGGTCGGGAACACGGCGCTGTCGACGATGTAGGCGAAGCTGCCGGCGATGATGGTGGAGAGATAGGCGATGCCGGCGGTGATCGCGAGGGTCTTGCCGGCGCCCTGACCGAGATCGGCGATGCCGGGGGCGACGAAGCCGATGATGATCAGCGGGATGCAGAAGCCGAGGAAGTTGCCGAAGATGCTGTTGAAGGTGGCGCCGATCTGAATGATGATGGGCAGATCCGCCTTCTTGGCGATGATGCCGACGATGATACCGAGCGCAATGGCGACGATCAGCTTCGGCAGCAGGCCAAGATTGATCTTTTTCTTGGTTTCAGCCATGGTTGTTGTGCCTCCCGGCTCTATGCGGAAGGTACCTCCTTTTCTCTTTTTCTTAGATCTTTCCGGGGATGTATGATGACCGTCAGTCGACGACGGCGATCACTTCGATTTCGCACAGAAGCTGCTTCGGCAGCTCGCGCACGGCCACGCAGGAGCGCGCCGGCTTCGAGACGAAGTACTTCTCGTACACGGCGTTGAACGCGCCGAAATCCTTCATGTCCGCGAGAAAGCAGGTGGTTTTGACGACCTTGGAGTAGTCGATGCCGGCCGCCTCGAGGATGCCGCCGACGTTCTTGCACGCCTGCTCGGCCTGCTCCTCAATCGTGGTGCCCACGACGGCGCCGGTGGCGGGGTCGAGCGGAACCTGACCGGAGGCATACAGAAAGCCGTTTACCACATAGCCCTGAGAGTAGGGGCCGATGGCGGCGGGAGCCTTGTCCGTCGAGATGATTTTCATGCGATATATCTCCTTTCTTGCATTGTCAATGAGAAATCAGAACAGGAGCTGGTAGCCCCGATCCTGCAGATCTGCCTTGATCTTCTGCACCTGCGCGGTGCCGACGGTCTCGAGCGTGAGCGTCACGACGCAGGAGCTGACCTCGGTCTTGGCGTCCTCGCGCTTGTGGTCGATGTCCAGCACGTTCGCGCCGTTTTCGGAGATGCAGGCGAGCAGCTGCGCGAGATTGCCCGCGCGGTCCTGCAGCTTCGTCGTGATCTGGGCGATGCGGCCGGTCTTCTGCATGCCCTTGGTGATGATGCGGGAGAGGGTCGTGATGTCCACGTTGCCGCCCGAGACGATCGCCACGGTCTTGAGATTCGTGTCGATCTTGTCGAAGAGGTAGGCCGCGACGCTCGTGGCGCCCGCACCCTCGGCGACGGTCTTGGGGCCCTCCAGCAGGCCGACAATTGCGGCGGCGATCTCGTCCTCGGAGACGGTCACGATCTCATCGACGAACTGCTCCACGAGGGAGAACGTCAGATCGCCCGGCGTGAGCACATGGATGCCGTCGGCAATCGTGGGGGCGTCCTTCACGGTGCTCACCATGCCGACGCGGTGGGAGATGAACATGCTCGGCACGGCGGACGACTGCACGCCGATGACCTTCACGTTCGGGCGCATGGACTTGATCGCCACGGCCACGCCGCTCACGAGTCCGCCGCCGCCGATGGGAACGACGACCTGCTCCACGTCCGGCACCTGGTCGAGAATCTCGAGACCAATCGTGCCCTGACCGGCGATGACGTAGGGGTCGTTGAACGGGTGGGCGAAGGTGTAGCCCTCGGTCTCACTCAGGCGGGCCGCCTCTGCCGCCGCGTCGTCATACACGCCCGGCACGAGCACGACCTCCGCGCCGTAGCCGCGGGTGGCCTCGACCTTGAGCAGGGGCGCGCCCTCGGGCATGCAGATCACGCTCTTGATGCCGAGTCTCGTCGCGGACAGGGCCACGCCCTGCGCATGATTGCCGGCGGAGCAGGCGATCACGCCCTTCGCCGCCTCCTCGGGGGAGAGCTTGCGGATTTTGTTGAAGGCGCCGCGGATCTTGAACGAACCGGTCTTCTGCAGGTTTTCCGATTTGATATAAAGGTTCTTGCCCAGACGGGTAGAAGAAACGATGGGGGTCAGCTCGGTCACGCCCTGAAGCGCTTCCCTCGCCTCCTGGATCATTTCCAGAGTCACTTTGCGATCCATAGAAACATCTTCCTTTCACGGATGAGTTCGATGCTGCGCACAGCGCATTGCATACTGACAATAATATAACAAACAAGCGTGAGAACGTCAATTAAAATTGTGCAATATGATAATTGATTTTTCTAAATAAGTCGGCGTTTTGTAGAAAATGTAAGAAAATGTCTGATTGCGGATCAAGCACAGAATGAAAACAGGATAGCCCCGGACAACCCGTGTTGCCCCTGCAACGAATGAAACCGCCCCGCCGCAGGGGCGGATACTATCCGCCCGCGCAGAACGAACCCAATCTATACACCGTCCTCCGGCGAATCCGCCCCGCACCAAAAGCCTTCCCCTCCGGGGAATGTGGCAGTGAAAGAAAAATACTGCCGCCTCATTCGAGACGGTGCATCTGTCAAGGAAAAGTAGACAGAGAAAAACCCATAGTTAAGGAAAGCCCAGTTCAGTTCTGTACTGGACTGGGCTTTTGTAGC
>JBGUHV010000142.1:0-3622 GCA_045112425.1 Oscillospiraceae bacterium | reverse complement strand
TTCTTCCGCCTCTCCAAGTACGCAAAGCCCGTGCAGGAGCTGCTGGAGACCGGAACCTTTCTGGAGCCCGCCAGCCGCGTCAACGAGATGATCAACAACTTCATCAAGCCCGGCCTGGAGGATCTCTGCGTCTCCCGCACGAGCTTCAGCTGGGGCATCCCCGTGGACTTTGATCCCGGTCATGTCGTCTATGTCTGGGTCGACGCGCTCTCGAACTATATCACCGCCCTCGGCTATCTGAACGACAAGTACGACGATTACAGCCGCTACTGGCCCGCCGTGCACATCGTCGGCAAGGAGATCGTGCGCTTCCACTCCATCATCTGGCCCGCCATGCTCATGAGCCTCGGTGAGCCGCTGCCGAAGAAGGTCTACGGCCACGGCTGGCTGCTGATCGACGGCGGCAAGATGTCCAAGTCCAAGGGCAACGTCGCCGATCCCTACCTGCTCGCCGAGCGCTACGGCGTCGACGCGCTGCGCTTCTTCCTCATGCGCACGTTCCCCTTCGGCTCTGACGGCAACTTCTCCAACGAGCTGCTGATCAACTGCATCAACGCCGACCTCGCCAACGATCTCGGCAACCTCGTCAGCCGCACGACCGCCATGGTGAACAAGTACTTCGGCGGCAAGCTGCCCGCAGAGCAGGAGGCGGATGAGGAAAAGGACGCGGAGCTCGTCTCCATGGCGTCCGCCCTCGCTGAGAAGGTCGCCGAGGAGATGGACAAGTTCGCCCCTCAGAACGCCATCGGCGAGATCTTCAAGGTGCTGAACCGCGCCAACAAGTATATCGACGAGAATGCCCCCTGGCTGCTCATCAAGGAGGAGGGCAAGAAGCCCCGCCTTGCGCGCGTGCTGTATAACCTGCTCGAGAGCATCCGCATCTGCGCGGGTCTGCTCGCGCCCTTCATGCCCGAGACCTGCGCCGAAATCGCAAAGCGCGTCGGCGCGCCCGAGACCGCGTGGGACGATCTGTGCGTCTTCGGCGTGCTGCCGGCGGACGTCGCCGTCACGCTGGGCGATGCGCTCTTCCCGCGCATTGATCTCAATAAGGAGCTCGCCGCGCTCGAGGAGATCAGCGCCGCGCAGAAGGCCGCAAAGGCTGCCGCAGCGGGCGCCAAGCCGGTCGACCCGGTGCTCCCGGACGTGAAGTTCGACGATTTCATCAAGTGCGACATGCGCGTCTGCGAGATCCTCTCCTGCGAGAAGGTCAAGAATTCCGACAAGCTCCTCAAGTTCGTCCTCAACGACGGCACCGGCACGCCGCGCCAGATTCTCTCCGGCATGCAGGCGTTCTACGCCGAGCCGGAGAAGCTCGTCGGCAAGAAGGTCATCGCCATTCTGAACCTGCCCGCCCGCAAGATGGCCGGTCAGGAGTCCAACGGCATGCTCCTCTGCGCCGAGGGCGATCCCGAGCACGTCTGGCTCACGCTCGTGGACGATGCAATCCCCGCGGGCTCCCGTATTAACTGAAAGTTTACGAAAAATTCAGAAACGAAGGGCTTGCGAAACCGTCTGATATCTGATATCTTAGATAACCGCGTAATACCAGAAAGACAAAAGGAGCCTGAGCATTGAAAATCTTCAGCTCAAAATCCATCTACGATCAGAAAGACAAAGAAAAAGCAGCAGCGCTTCGGGATTCCCGAAGCGCTGCTGAGCGTGCCTCCGAACCGGAGCTGATTCCTGCTGAGCAGCCCTCTGCGCCGCAGCCGCAGGCAGCCCGCCCGGCAGCGCCGACAGCGACCCGCCCGGCAGCGCCGACGGCAGCCCGTCCGACAGCGCCGCAGGCGACCCGCCCGACAGCACCGACGGCGACTCGACAGGCAGCACCGACGGCGACTCGACAGGCCGCGCCGACGGCGACCCGACAGGCAGCCCGTCCGGCGGCACAGGCGCAGACGCCCCGTCCGGCGGCGTCTGCCCAGACCGCGCGCAGCAGCACCGGCACGCAGACCGCGCCTCCTCGCCGCACGGTGCAGCATCCGGCGGCGCCCGCCGTTCGGACGCATGCGCCGAAGCCGACCGCCGCGCAGCCGCGTCCGCGCACAGCTGTGACCCAAACCGCACAGGGGCAGACGATGGCGCAGAGCGCCGCAAACCGCCGCGCCAGAACGGCGCAGGCCTCCCGCACCGCAACCGCCGCGCAGCCGGTGCAGCCAAAGCGCGCTCCGCGCGTGCAGGCCGGTTTTGTGGAGGAATCCCCGGCCAGACCCCGCCGCGAGCGGCCCGCTCCGGCCAAAACCGTCCGCCGGAAAAAGAGAAAGAAAAGAAAGACCTTCGGTCAGCGCCTCGGCCGCTTCGTGGTCGTGCTCGCGCTGCTCTTTGCCATGTATCTCACGGCGGTGTTTTCCAACATCCCGTTCATCGCCAAATGGCGAACGATTTATATCCAGACCGCCATGGCCACCATGCGCCATCAGTGGCTGGCCACGGCCTTCATTCCGCACAGCGTCATCGACAAGGTCATGGCCGACGTCGCCGCCTCCCGCGAGGCGCAGATCGGCGTCAACAGCGAGTGGGGCGACGCCGATGATGACGTCGATCCCGAAACCGGCGAGCGCAAGAACCGCAATCCCACGCTCAAGAGCACCAAGGGCATGACGCAGGCGGAGATCGACTTCTTCGACCGCTTCTGGGAGGTCGACGTCGATTCCATGCTGGAATACGTCCGCCGCAATCCCGCGGCGCTGGCCGACGGCTGGGAGAACATCAACATCAACCACACGGCACTGTCCGACAGCGGCACCACGATCCGCACCGTGCAGGATGAGCAGGTGCTCGCCATCAACGCCAAAGAGGATATTCTCATCATCCGCGAGAGCGGCACGGGCTACCGCGGCATCATGGCCATCTGCAAGGATCCGTCGCGCCTGAGCCTGCAGGCCTCGAGCTCCATCGGCTCGGTCGGCGAGGTGGCGGGCGTGATCGCCGAGGCGCATAACGGCATCATCGCCATGACCGGCTCCGGCTTCATTGATGAGGGCGGCGTCGGCAACGGCGGCACCATCGTCGGCTACGCCATGTGCAACGGCATGTCCTACGGCGGCCACCTCGGCTATGGCTACAAGCGCCTGGAGCTGCGGCAGGACAACCGCATCTACGTCGTCGACGCGACGGACGACGTCCATCCCGACACGACCGACTGCATGGAATTCTCGCCCGCCATGATCATTGACGGCAAGATCGTCGTAGACTCCACGAGCGGCTTTACCGATCTGCAGCCGCGCGCCTGCGTCGGCCAGAGCAAATACGGCGAGATCATCATGCTCCTCATCGAGGGGCGTCTGCCCACCATTTCGCTCGGCCTCGGCGTGCCCGAGTGCGCCCGCATCATGGCACGGCACGAGTGCTGGCAGGCCATGAATCTCGACGGCGGCACCAGCGCCATGATCTGGTATGACGGCGATTATATCATGAAGAGCTCGAACCCCGTGCTCGAGGCCGGACGTACGCTCCCGAACGCGTTTGTCTACGCCAGAGCAGACGGATAACGATTCTCAAAAAGAGAGCCTGCCATGCAGGCTCTCTTTTTGGATACTCGCGCTCCATCGCCCTTCGGTTGGTCGGCGCGAGGGCTCGCGTGACGCTTCGCCTCAGGGAGTTTTTCCGCCGCACATGTCGC
>JBGUHV010000141.1:0-7862 GCA_045112425.1 Oscillospiraceae bacterium | reverse complement strand
GTCATCTATCACGACCCGGCGCTCAAGGCGAAGCTCGACATGATGAAGAACTTCGGCATCCCCGGCGCGGACCGGATCGCTTACGCCGGCGGCAACGCCAAGATGAGCGAGTTTCACGCGGCGATGGGCCTCTGCAACCTGCGCCATCTGGACGGCTGGCTCGCCGGGCGCAGGGCAGTGGTCGAGCGCTACCGGCAGAACCTCTCCGGCGTTCCCGGCCTCACACTCCTGCGGGAGCAGCCGGGCGTGGAATCGAACTATGCCTACTTCCCTGTCGTGTTCGACGGCGCGAAGTATACCCGAGACGAGGCCGCGGAGCGGCTCGCGGAGCAGGGCATTTTCGCAAGGAAATATTTCTTCCCGCTCACGAACCACAACGAGGCCTACGGCTTCCACGGAGCAGAGACGCCGATCGCCCTGCACGTCTCGGAGCACGTCCTCACCCTGCCGCTCTACCCGGATCTGGCTTTGGAGGACGTCGACCGCATCTGCGAGATCATTATCTGATAGATTTGCCCGATAAGAGGAGAAAAAGAGCATGAAAGGAATCATCCTCGCCGGCGGCGCCGGCACGCGGCTTTATCCGCTGACCATGGTGACCAGCAAGCAGCTCCTGCCGGTCTATGACAAGCCCATGATCTATTACCCGCTATCCACGCTGATGCTGGCCGGCATCCGGGACATTCTGGTGATCTCCACCCCGAGCGACACGCCCCGCTTCGAGGCTCTGCTCGGAGACGGCAGCCAGTTCGGCGTTCAGCTCTCCTATGCGGTGCAGCCCTCGCCGGACGGGCTCGCGCAGGCGTTTCTCATCGGCGAGGACTTCATCGGCGACGAGGCGTGCGCCATGGTTCTGGGCGACAATATTTTCTACGGCAACGGCCTGGGCTACAAGCTCAAGAGCGCGCTGAAGAATGCGGAGGCCGACACGGCGGCTTCGGTTTTCGGCTACTATGTGGACGATCCGGAGCGCTTCGGCGTCGTGGAGTTTGACGATGACGACCGCGTCGTCTCCATCGAGGAGAAGCCCGCGCATCCCAAGAGCAACTACGCCGTCACGGGGCTGTACTTTTATCCCCGCGGCGTGGCGGACATGGCGCGCCAGGTGCGCCCCTCCGCGCGCGGCGAGCTGGAGATCACGACGCTCAACCAGATGTATCTCGAGCAGAACCGCCTCAACGTCGAGGTGCTCGGCCGCGGCTTTGCCTGGATGGACACCGGCACGATGGAGAGCCTGCTGGAGGCAGCGGAGTTCGTCCACATGATCGAAAAGAGTCAGGGCATGAAGGTGTCCGCGCCGGAGGAGATCGCCTATCGCTACAAGTGGATCAGCAGGGAGGACCTGCTCCGCTCCGCCGAGCTCTACGGCAAGTCACAGTACGGCAAGCACCTCCGCTCCGTGGCGGACGACAAGGTGAAACGATAAACAGGAGAGAAGCACATGACCATTCTGGTAACCGGCGGCGCCGGGTTCATCGGCTCCAATTTCATCTATTACTTTCTGAAAGAACACCCCGAGGACCGCGTCCTCTGCGTGGACTGCCTGACCTACGCGGGCAACCTCTCCACGCTCAAGGAGGCGCTCGAGAAGCCGAACTTCAAGTTCTTCAAGACCAACATCTGCGACCGCAAAGGGATCTATGAGATCTTCGAGGCGGAGAAGCCCGACATCGTCGTGAACTTCGCCGCCGAGAGCCACGTGGACCGCAGCATTGAGACGCCGGAGATCTTCCTGCAGACGAACATCCTCGGCACGCAGGTGCTGATGGACGCCTGCCGCAAGTACGGCATCCAGCGCTACCATCAGGTCTCCACGGACGAGGTCTACGGCGATCTGCCGCTCGACCGGCCGGATCTCTTCTTCACGGAAAAGACCCCGCTGCACACCTCGAGCCCCTACAGCGCGTCCAAGGCGTCGGCGGATCTGCTCGTCGGCGCGTATCACCGCACCTACGGCCTGCCCGTCACGATCTCGCGCTGCTCGAACAACTACGGGCCCTACCACTTCCCGGAGAAGCTCATCCCGCTCATGATCGCGAACGCGCTGAACGACAAGCCGCTCCCGGTCTACGGCACGGGCGAGAACGTGCGCGACTGGCTGTACGTCGAGGACCACTGCCGCGCGATCGATCTCATCATCCGCAGGGGCACCGAGGGCGAGGTTTATAACGTCGGCGGCCACAACGAGATGAAGAACCTCGACATCGTGAAGCTCATCTGCGACGCGCTCGGAAAGCCGCAGTCGCTCATTACCTTCGTCACCGACCGCAAGGGTCACGACATGCGCTACGCGATCGATCCGACGAAGATCCACACCGAGCTCGGCTGGCTGCCGGAGACCAAATTTGCCGACGGCATCCAGAAGACGATCGAGTGGTATCTCAACAACCGCGAATGGTGGGAGACCATCATCAGCGGGGAATATATGCATTACTACGAGAAAATGTACGGAAACCGGGGCGTCTGACTTCGATTCACGGATACGGATTTCATCAATACGGAGGAACCTATGGAAGAATATACAACTCGAATTCGGGCCGAGCGGAATCTGCTGGAGTTCAATCTGGACGAGCTCTGGCGCTATCGGGATCTGATTATTTTGTTTGTCCGCCGCACGTTTGTATCCAGATACAAGCAGACCATTCTTGGTCCGGCATGGGCGATCATCCAGCCGCTGCTGACGACGGTGGTATTCACCTTCATCTTCGGCAACATTGCCGGTCTCGCGGCAGACGGTGTGCCGAGCTTTATCTTCTACTTTGCCGGCAACTTTCTCTGGAGCTATTTTTCCAGCTGCCTGACCGGCACGGCGAATACCTTCATCAGCAACCGCGCCATTCTCGGAAAGGTCTATTTCCCGCGCCTGGTCATGCCGGTCTCCACGGTCATGTCCAACCTGATCACGCTGGCAATTCAGTTTGTGTTCTTCGCGTTCTTCCTGGTCTATTATACGGTCACGAAGCAGGGCGTCCACCCCAACTGGTATATGCTCATGTTCCCGCTCCTGGTGGTGCAGCTGGGCTGTCTGAGCCTCGGCACGGGCGTGATTGTATCGGCGCTCACCACGAAGTACCGTGATCTGTCCATGCTGATCTCCTTCGGCGTGCAGATCTGGATGTATGCCACGCCGATTGCCTATGACATGCAAGCTATGGGCGCGTTCGCGCCGGGCGGCAAGTATCACGCGCTGTATATGCTCAACCCCGTGACGCCCATTGTGAACATCTTCCGGTACGGCTTCCTTGGCATCGGGGAAATCGAGTGGGTCTATTATCTCATCGGCTGGGGAACGACCTTTGTGCTCATGTTCTTCGGTATCATCATGTTTAATCGCGTGGAAAAAACCTTTATGGATACGATTTGAGGCGGGAGAAAAAGAAATGGGAAATCAATCGGTAAAAATTGATCATGTATATAAAGAATACCGCCTCGGCGCCATCGGCGGCGGAACGCTGAGAGGCGACCTGCAGTCCTGGTGGGCGAAGGTGCGGCACAAAGAGGATCCGAACTTAATCATCGGCGAGACGAAGGGCGAGTATAACGAGCGTTTCCTCGCGCTGGAGGACGTCTCGTTTGAAGTGAACAAGGGAGAGGCCGTGGGCATCATCGGCCACAACGGCGCCGGCAAGTCCACGCTGCTCAAGCTGATCTCCCGCGTCACGGCGCCGACGAAGGGCGAGATTCTCTATAACGGCCGCGTAGCCTCCATGCTCGAGGTCGGCACCGGCTTCCACCCGGAGCTGACCGGGCGCGAAAACGTCTATATGAACGGCGCGATCCTCGGCATGACCAAGGCGGAGATCGACAAGAAGTTTGACGAGATCGTCGAGTTTGCGGAGATGCGGCAGTTCATTGACACGCCGGTCAAGCGCTATTCCTCCGGCATGTACGTCAAGCTGGCCTTCGCCGTTGCGGCGCATCTGGACAGCGAGATCATGATCATGGACGAGGTGCTCGCCGTCGGTGACGCCAAGTTCCAGCAGAAGTGCCTTGGCCGCATGGGCGATGCCGCGCACGGCGAAGGCAGAACGGTGCTCTACGTCAGCCATAACATGAGCACGATCCGCCAGCTCTGCACGCGCTGCGTGGTGCTCGATCACGGCCATGTGAAATTTGACGGCGATGTGGAAAAGGCCATTGAGATTTATCTCGGCCTGGCCGAGCAGTTCCAGCCCGTGCGTGATTTTCGCACCGCAAAACGACAGGGCTATTTCGGCAATATTCTTCATATCAATCAGGTGGAGTTCCTCGATTCCAATGACGGAAAGGTGATCGACACGGTCACATTCCGCGTGCACTTTGAATGCAATAAAAATGTCGATCACGTCCATGCCAGAGCGGAGATCCGCGCCGGCGAGAACTACACCATCGGCACGGCTCCGTCCGACGTGCTCTTCGACCATCTGGAGGCGGGCAAGAATTACAGCTGCGTGCTGAGCGTCTGTCTCCCGGATCTGATGCCGGGCCGGTTTGGCATGATTCTGCTGTTCTACAGTGAGAACGAGTTCGGTAATACAACGACGCTTGACCGCATTGAGAACGCAGTCACTTTCGAGGTGTCTGAGGCGAAAATTCTCCGTTGGGTCACGAGAGACCGAGGCTACATCAAATTCCCGGATATGCGTCTTCTGGAGTCCGGACTGGAGTGAGATTTGTCATGGACAGTGCAAAAAAGCTCAATGCGCCGGTGCTGGGCATTGTCACGATTGGTTATAATCGTGCCGACAGCATGAATCGCCTGTTGAATCGCCTGAATGATTGTGATTATCCCTGCGGGGATGTTCCTCTGGTGATCAGCTTGGATAACTGCGGGAAAGACGATGTGTTTGCGCTCGCGGAACGCTTTGATTGGAAGCACGGTGAGAAACGCGTGATCCATCAGCCGGAGCGGCTGGGTCTGCGGAAGCACATTTTGAAGTGCGGAACCTACATGACGGAGTTTGGTTGGGATGCGCAGATTGTTTTGGAGGACGATGTGTATCCAGCCTCCGCGTTCTACCATTTCGCAATGCAGGCGGTGGAGCGATACGAGGCGGATGATCGGATTGCAGGTATCTCACTGTATAACATGCCGCAGAATCAAACGGCAGTACTTCCGTTTTCGCCAATCGCTTCTCCGTACGATACGTTTTTTATGCAGCTGGCGCAGTCCTGGGGGCAGGTTTGGATGAAGCGGCAATGGCAGGCGTTTGTGGATTGGTATGCTGCGCACAGCGAGCCTTTCAAATCCTGCCCCGGAGTACCGGATAATGTATGCCGCTGGCCGGAATCCTCCTGGCTGAAATATCACATTCGTTATTGTATAGAGCAGGATAAGCTCTTTGTCTATCCCTATCAATCACTGACAACCTGCTTTTCCGACGCCGGTTCGCATACCGCCAGAAAGAGCAATGTGCTCCAGGTTGCGCTGCAGCAGAGAGCAAAGACGCGCTATGCATTTCCGGAACCGGAAGAAGCCGTGATTTACGATGCGTGGTCTGAAAACACCAGACTGGCAGAGGTGCTGAAGCTGCCCGCAGAGGAGCTGTGTGTGGATCTGTATGGGAAAAAAAGAAACCGGCAAAAAAGGCGCTATATTCTTACCATGGAGTCGCTTCCGTATCAAGTGCTTCAGTCCTTCGCTTTGGAGCTGACGCCCATGGAGGCAAATGTCATCTGTAATTTGCGGGGAAAAGACATTTTCCTCTATGATACTGCCAAACCCGCACAGCGTCCGGCGGTACAGGACCCTGACCTGCGATTCTGGAGCTTTTATAACCGCATCATTTATCCGGACCCGATTATCAGAAAGCTGGCCAAACCGATTGAGCGGGAGATTTGGAAAAACAGGCTGAAAACACTGTCGAAACCAAAATGGTTGCTGAGGAAACTGAAACATAGGCTGAAACACTAAACCTATAAACGGAATCTAGGAGAAGGCTGAACATGAGAGAAGCATTGAAAAAAATCAAACCGCTCCGCAGTGCTGTGCATGCCTGCCGGAGCGCAAAGGATTCAGTAAAAAAGTGCCGGCATAACGTCATGGTGCGCGTCAATCCGCATAAGGTGAACATCGAGCTCTATGAGCGTCGCTTCGGCCGCAAGCCGAATCTGGAAAACCCCAGCAACTTCAATGAGAAGTCCATGTGGCTCATGCATCACACCTATTATAAGAACCCCGTGATCACCCGCTGCGTGGATAAATACGGCATGCGTGGCTATCTGCAGGAGAAGGGCTACGGCGATTATCTGCCTGAGGTGTACGGCAAGTGGGATCGGGTAGAGGACATCGACTGGAACGCGCTTCCGGATCGCTTTGTCATGAAGTGCAATCACGGCTGCGAGTACAACATCATCTGCACTGATAAATCCAAGCTGGATATTCCCGCCGCGGAGGCCAAGCTCCGAAAATGGGTGAAGGAGAATTTTGCCTATCGCTTCGGCGAGACGAACTATCAGTTCATCAAGCCCTGCATCTACTGCGAGGAGTATCTGGACGACGGCTCCGGCATGCAGCCGGTGGACTGGAAGTTCCTGTGCTTCAACGGCGAGCCGAAGATTCTCATGGTCTGCACGGAGCGCGCAACCGGCGCCAAGTTCATGTTTACGGATCTGGAATACAACAACCTGCACCTCACGGCGAAGGGGCACCACTACGGCGGCACGCTCCCGCCGAAGCCGGACACGCTCGACGCCATGGCTCAGATTGCCAGAGAGCTGGCGGCGGACTTTCCGTTTGTGCGCGTGGATATCTATGATATCAAGGGCAAGCTCTATATCGGCGAGCTGACGTCCTCGCCGCTTGGCTGCGCGATTGACTATATCACGACCGACGGCCTGCAGATGATGGGCGACTGGCTGGACATTTCCAAGGAAATGGCCGCCGAGAAGAAATGAGGATATCCGGATGGATCTGCTGTTCGCTGTCTTTGCCTGCCTTTGCCTTTGGGGGGTCAATCGTCCGGCGGCAGAGGGAATTCGCAATCGCGACGGATTGGCGCGCACGGATACCAACGCCATGCGCGGCATTCTGGCGGTGCTGATCGTCTTTCACCATCTCTCCCTGACAACCAACGCCGGATACTCCGCAATCATTCTGAAGAAAATCGGCTTTCTGGTGGTCGCGGCGTTCTATGCGCTCTCCGGCTATGGACTTCTGATGTCTTATCTGGCCAAGGGCTGCCGGCTGGATCATTTCTGGCGGAAACGGTGCACCGGCGTGATTTTTCCGTATCTGATCATCAGTCTGATTTATGTGGCGGTTCGCCTCGCTTTGGGAGAAAAAATCACGGTCACATCGTACCTGCTCTCCTTTGTCAACGGAACGCCGATGGTGCGTTATTCCTGGTTTATCCTGACCATCCTTGTTTTCTATGTTTTCTATTATTTGGCGGCAAGGATCGCAAAGCAGGATGTTCCGCTGATGATCTTTCTGGTGTTTGTGGCGGAGGTTTTCTTCCTCTACGGCATGAAAAAGCTGGGCTTCGAGCCGTTCTGGTATGACGCCGCCTGGGCGTTTCCGCTGGGAATGGTCTGGGCATACGGATACCGCTCGATATCCGAGACGGTCTCCCGCCATCCGTGGGTGTATATCGGCCTGACGGCGATGCTGTTTGTGATTTTCTATTTCAGCAGCACGGTGCTGAGCTGGTGCGGCTTCTATGGCGAAATGCTGACCGCCTGCACCTTCGCGGTGCTGGTGATGTTGTCCATGTTCAAGCTTCGCTTCAGCAATCCTGCGCTCCAGTTCCTGGGGAACATTTCCTTTGAGCTGTACCTGATGCACGGACTGTTCATCATGGTTTTCTCCCGTTCGGAAATGCTGATGCGCAAACCGATTCTGCTTGCAGCGGCCGTCATCGCCTGCGCCGTGATCAGCGCCT
>JBGUHV010000140.1:0-7033 GCA_045112425.1 Oscillospiraceae bacterium | reverse complement strand
TCATGAGAACGCCTCCTAAAAATAGTCTGAAATACGAATTATTTTAGCTGACGCCCCGGCTCAGAGCGTCGTTTTCGTTTTCGTCTGCGGAGAGATCAGACAGGCCGAGAGAACGACGAATCATATTTTTCTGATTGATGGTATCAAGAAGAGAATATGCGTCAGCGACTTCCCTTGCGTCTTTCGATAGCCAATAATCAGAGCCGTCGACTTGATCCATCACAACGAAGCCGCAGCTTTCCATGAAGTCATATACATCGACTTCAAACCAAGACAACAGCTTGAGCAGAGAAACGGAGTCGATTTTGGACTGGCCTCTTTCCCAGTTGCTGATTGCTTGATAAGTTTTACCAAGATATTTAGCAACATCGGCTTGTGTTTTGCCAGCGCTTTCTCTGGCTTGCACAAGGCGTTGGGCAATTTTTTCGTATTCTGTCATTGCACATTCCTCCTAACTTCACAATTATAATATATTGTTGTTGCTTCCGTGTCAACAGATTATTGAGTTTTTCTATTTTTTTAGCTTGACACTCAACAAAACATGTAGTGCTATGTGTTTAAGCTCAACAAATCATTGAGTTTTGGGAGGTGAAGTAAATGAATCGCGTTGAGAGAGATTATTCCATAAATCGTGAGCTCAAGCAGTTTTTGGAAGAAAACGATAAAAGGCCATCAGCGGTTGCGGATCGTGCGGGTATCCGCCGAGACACGTTTTCAAAAATAATTAACTGCAGGAGACCAATTTTCGCAGACGAGCTTATGCCGATTGTGAATGCATCAGGAATACCGCTGGAGCGGCTTATTGCTGTGGCGCAGAAGGGAGCGTAATTCACTGTGACACGGAAGCGCGAAACGGAGATCATGATGACCTATCTAAATCTCGCCGGTGTACATGCCACTGAGGAGATAAAAAAAGCAGTGGAAGCTGGGCTTAAAGAAATCCGCAAAGAGAAATATGCGGAGCGTCTAAAAAGGAGATTCTGAAATGAAAACCTGTTGGCTGTGCGGACGGAACGGCGCTGCCGATCCTCTGGATGAACATCATATCTTCGGCGGGCCGAACCGCAAGCTGTCCGATCGCTTCGGGCTGACGGTGTATCTTTGCCATCACGATTGCCACATCTTCGGCGAGAAGGCAGTGCACCGGGATCCCGAGACGGCGCAGAGGCTCCATGAGTACGGGCAGCGCAAGGCCATGGAGGAGCAGGGCTGGACAGTGGATCAGTTCCGCATGGTGTTCGGGAAAAACTATCTGGACGCGGAGGAAGATCTGCGGGACGTCGAGGACGCCGTCCCCTACGACGAGGGGAAGGCGAAGGGCGCGGGACGCGTGAGCTGCTTCCATGTGCTCGATATGGCAGTACCGTTTTAACACCGCGAAAATAGGACAGGCTGCGGCCTGCATACCTTTTGAGAAGGGAGGCGACGAGCTTTGCAATATCCGATCATTACACGAATCACGGAACCTCAGACCGTGACGCTGGGCGGTGAGACGTTCGTCGCCGCTGAAACGGTCATCATGGATTACGGGCCGCGGCAGGGCGTGACCAGGTCATACATCCGCGCGCCGGAGCCGGATCCGGAAGCAGAGATACGGGAGCGGGCAAACATGAACCGGTTTCTTGCCGGATATGGTTTGCGGCTAAAGGAACGAGCGGGCGGATGATATCCGCCCCTGCAATACTAAGGAAGGGAGATTCGCTATGAAATCAAAGCTCTATATCTTCGGGGATCCGAAGATCCGAGAAAAGGTGCACGAGGATGAGATCCGGGAGGGCCTGCGGTTTGCTGCACACTGCATCGACCGCGCAATGGCCATTCTCGGATTTTGTGCTGTCGCAATGACGGCGCTGATGATCTGCGCTTTCTGAACAAAGGAGGAAAACAGAATGAGCGAAATGAAACGAGTCGTTATGAGAGACGAACGGCAGGCGCTGCTTCAATTTGAGCTGCGCGGAAACGAGGCGGAGGCTACCGTCCGCGGAAACAGCAAAGCGGTCGAGGACATTCTCGCGGAGGGTCTGGTGAAGCTGATCCGGAAAGAGCCGCAGCTGCGGCGGACGGTGAACCGGGCCATGCGGCGTGTGTGGCGCGAGACCAGGCACGAGCTTATCAGCTATTGGCTGGAGTGCTGGCCGTTCACGCTGCTCGGAGCCGGGATCCTCTTCGGGATCGTGTACGGGTTTTCCGCGTTTATGCACTGGATCGGAGGTGCGGTATGCTGACCAAACTGATGCTGTGCGCAGCGCTGGCGCTTTCCTGCACCGCGATCGTGCTCCTGCGGCGGAAGGATTCTAAGAGAGCGGAAGCTCTGAAGCACGCACGGAAGGCGGAAGCTGACAGAGCTAACGCACTTGGGATCTCGCTCGACAAGCTCCAGTACGATTACTATTGCAGCTTGAAGAAGCAGATCTCTCTGAACAGGGCTATGCTCTACCACGCGAGACGAGCCGACGCCCTGCAGCGCAGGCTTTCCACGATGACCTGCCCGATGAACGATCACATATGGGATGACAGCGGCGTCTGCCGCAAATGCGGCGTCAGAAGCATCGACCTTGATTTGGAAAGGATGAGAAGAACGTGAAGAAAACGATCAGACCTTTGCTGTGCGCGCTGCTGGTCATGGCGCTGATCATCGGCGCAAATCTGATCATGCCGGCGGCAGGATCGGAGCGCATCCCGAATTTAGCGGACAGTGTTCTCCCGACGATCACGGATGAGAGCGGCTTTCAGGACGTGCCGCCGGACGCCTGGTATGCCGAGGCGGTGCGCTGGGGACTGGAAAACGGCGTGACCAAAGGCACGAGCGCGACGACCTTTTCCCCGGACGAGCCCTGCACAAGAGCGCAAATGATCACCTTTCTGTGGAGAATGGCCACGGGCCAGACGGAGACCGCGGAGACGCCGGAGCCGACACCGGAGCCTATGACATTTGCTGACAGGCCGCGTGAGCCGTATGCGCCGGAGCCGACGATCTACCCGGAGTACCAGCTTGACTATTACGGCCGGCTCACTTTCTATGATTCGTTCGATAGGTATGACGGTCATGCGTTCTTCAGCATCGGGCTTTATGACACGCTAGATTCTGCCATGATCGATTTAGATGATACGGCGTTCATCATGAAGCGGGAAGGCGGCTGCTATGCGATAGGAGATCACAACTACCCGCAATTTTGGGTCATTAGGTATGCCGGCCCCGGCGACGTTCTGAGCATCAGGAAAAAGAACGGAGCCTATGAGCGCTACGCCTACATGTACACCGACCGCCATGTGCGGAATGCCGGCAGCGATTTTCTTTTCGACAACGGCGAGAGTGCCTTTTTCACCGATGCCGACCTGTTTCTGGTGACCTGCAACGACGACGGAGCGGGCAAGTACGTTACCGCGACATTCTGGCGAAGGGTGGCTTAAACCGCGGTGATCGAACGAACCTTTACCATCCGTACGGAGCGCGGCCTGCACATGAGACCGTCTCAGATCCTGCAGGCCGTAGCCGCAAATTACCCTTGCGCCGTCAACATCCGCGCGAGAGGCACAAAGCTCAACGGAAAATCGTTCATGCATATCATGACCGCCGGATTCAAAGAGGGCGAGAGCATCACCTATGTTTGCGACGGGCCGGAGGAAGAGGCTGCCATGCAGCGCCTCGCGGAGATTTTCGAGCGCAATTTTGAAGGTATGTTTTAGCAGGAGGAAACCAAACGTGGGCTTTGCATACGGAGAGAGATTCTGCGGTGATTGCGAGCATCTGAAACGGTCGAGGCCGTGGCGCGGTGACGTGCAGGTGCGGTGCATGAACCCGGACAACGGTCACCGCTGCGGCTGGACGCTTTGCCACGAGCCGGAGGAGGTCTCCGGGGAAGTGCCGGTTATTACGCCGGTGTGGTGCAGAAAAGAGGCGACAAAATGAGAATAGGCGTCAGGATCAGAGAGGCGAGAAAAAACAGAGGCTTTACGCAGAAGGAGCTCGCCGAGCAGATCGGCGTTCATCAGACGACGGTCGGCGAATGGGAGCGCGGCGAGAAGCGGATCCCGGAGGAGAGAATCGACCAGATTGCGCAGGTTCTCTACGTGAAGGCGAGCTGGCTGCGCGAGGCGGTTCAGCCGGAAAAGCCCTGCCGCGGGTCTGACAGAAAGAAGAAGCAGAGAGTGGTCACGGCGAAGTATTGCGGCGGGTGTTATCACTACTGCATTGCCGGAATGCAGGCGCATTGCAATTACATCGTGAACACAGGTCACCGCCGGCCATGTCCCGCGGGCGAGGGATGCACGGAGCGCATCACGCCGTCGGAATGGGACAAGCGGAAGCAGGTCGGCGCTGAGTTTAACGGGTATTATCCAAATCTGAGAAAGGAAACGAAAGATGCTCAATGACAAGAGACTGGCCGCCGCGGTGATCTCGGCGGCGAAGAACGGGACTCTGAAATACAGAGACCGAGATATGAATCTGGATCTGATCGGCGACGGATGGGCGCTGACGGTCTGGAAGGATTACGCGCGGAAGAATCTGCGGAAAACGCTTGCGGTTTTCGTGGAAATGCTGGGAGAGATCCCGGCGAAGTGCTGTCTGGACATCTACAAGACGAAGGACGGCTTTGCAGCGCAGGAAGAGGACGAAGAGGTCTTCGCGGAAGAAATGAGCTTTCTGATGCTCTGCAGCAGGCCGGAGGAATGCAAGCTGACGCCGCTTTCCATCGGCGGGAAACGGCTGCTCCAGACGTTCGACGGGAGGATTGCCGCCGTGACCGGCGCCGCTTTGGGGATCGCCGCGTTTGCGGAGGACATGCCACTCGTGAACGAGGGCTTCGACCGTGTGCGCTGGGTGGAGTCCTACTGGGAGCTGACCGGCGAGGCCATGCGTCCGAAGGACAGCCCGGACGAAAGCAGGATCGCTGCCATCTGGCATGCGCTGGAGGCTCTGGAGCTGGTGGAATGGCAGAGCGGCCGCGCGGAGCGCGAGGCCGACGGACAGATGGAGATTGGAGGTACACATGAAGATTCCTAAAAGCAGTTCGTTCTATGTTTACTACAAGCTGGATCCGTGCCCGCTATGCAACGGCGAGGCAAAGCTGGTACGCCGCAGGCCGATGACGTATCTGGACACCGAGCGGCTCGTGACTTACGTGAAGTGCCAGCAGTGCCATACCCGGACCGGATTCCGAGCGCTTGACGAGTATAAATGCGCAGAGGACGCATGGGAGGCGGCCGTGAATCATTGGAACACGCGCTTTCCGACGCCGGTTTGATACGGACGGCCGCAAACCCGTAAAGAAGACGCCGGCTCGAAACAGGATCGCTTTGGGCCGGAGAGGAGAACCGGGCGCAGCCGGCCCGGTCTGACAAGAGAAAGGACTATGTTACATGACTGAATTTCAAGAAAAGGCTCTGGAAAAGCTCGATATGGAGCTGAAAGGCGGCTCCTTCGACAAATATGCCGACATTATGAAGAAGAGCGTGCACGACGCGCTGGCCGATTTCTGCCGGCAGGACTACGAGTTCGCGCAGGCTGTGGTACAGGGCGGCACCTTCACGGACTGCATGAAGGCCGTGGCCAAAAACTGCGGACGCGGCATCTCGGATCTGGAGGCATACCGCCGGGCGGTCCGATTCTATTTCCCAGGTGCAGACATTGAATTCCAGATGGCGATTTATCTCTGCGAGGCGGACAAGCCCGGCCAGAAGAAGGAGGACGCAGATTCCATCATCGTCAATTTCGACGACTTCTGGAAGTGAGGCGCGGCATGGAAGACTATCAGACAATCAAAAGCGAAGCGGCGCCGGAGAATCCTTTGAAGGGGTTTCCAAAGATCGACGTGAAGCGCGTGACGCGGGAGACAAACGAGCTTTTCAGATCCTATCTGTTTTATCGGGACCGGAAGGGCGAGCGTGAGATCCAGACGAGCTGCTGCGGGAAAACCGTGACGCTGCCGAGACGGATCATGACGGAGAGCGATATGCAGGTTTATTTCGGCAGGCACAACGAGGAGGCGATCTGCCCGTTGTGCGGACGCGCCGGGATACTCAAGCGGATCGGGGCGCTCGGGAAGAAAAAGAATCTGCTGGAATATCAGCCGGTCGTGGTGCTGAACGCGAAGCGCGGTGAGCTCTATGCACGGGCGTATTGGGCGCGGAAAGACTACGAGGAGCTGACCGCGCCGCCGAAGTTCATGCTGTCCGGCGTCTATCACTTCAAGCCCGGACGCGCCGTTTACAGATATGAAACCATTTATTCCGGATGGATCGAACGGGTCTGCGAGGGCAGGTACAATCCGAATCAGCGAAAAATCACGGAGCCGTTCACAGAGCAATATATGGGCGGCTATCGGTACATCGCATATCACGTGATCGGACTGGAAGCGATTGAAAAGAGCGCATTTCGATACTGCCAGTACGGCGTGAACATTGACCGCGGCCCGTGGAAATGGGATTTGATGAAGTATCTGGCGGCATGCTGCGTCTGGCCACGGGACATTGAAATGCTCCAGAAGATGGGTGTCAACGAGCTGGTGGAGGATCTGATCTGCGGAAGAAAAATCCACAAACAGGAGTACAAATGGGGCTGCGAGGACCCAAAGAGGGCGTTTGATCTCGACGGGCAGGAGCTGCGGGAGTGGATGCAGTACAAGGATCTGGACATGCTGCGGATTTACAAGCGCCTGCGACGGAAGAAGCTGCAGACGAGCTTTGAAACGATCCGCAACATACAGGAGGCCGTCGGGCCAATCCTGACAGAGCAGGCCGTGAAGATCTGCTGTGAACTGCGAGAACGCCCGGAACGGGTGATGCGTTATCTCACAGACTATATGGGCGAGGCGCAGCGTCCAATGCGCCATTCTTTCGGCATCTGGAAGGATTATATCGAGATGCAGCGCGAGCTCGGACGGGATCTGACGCCACGAAACGTGCGCTTTCCGCACGATCTGCACGGAGCGCATGACGCCGCGGCGGAGGAGCTGGCTGCGCTGATGCGGCAGCGGGCACAGATCGAGCGGGCAATTCTGCTTGGGGATCAGATAAAGCAGGAAGCAATCAA
>JBGUHV010000139.1:0-2653 GCA_045112425.1 Oscillospiraceae bacterium | reverse complement strand
CGGCTGATGCCGCGCCCTCGCGCCGACCAAGGCAGGCAAAGCCTGCCGCGATGGAGCGCGAGTATCCCTTCGACTGTCAAAGAACATAGTTCTTTGACAGTCTCAAAAAAGAGCCTGCACAGCAGGCTCTTTTTCATGCTTCCATCAGGGCCAAAAACTCCGCCATCGCCTTCGGCGATCCGGCAGCAATGGAGGTTCTGCCGCCGTCGGCGGGGAAGGGGCTTCCGTCCGTTTGGCAGCAGACGCCGCCCGCCTCGCGCACGATCAGATCGCCCGCGGCATAATCCCAGAGACTGACTTTCATCTCGAAATAAAGCCCCGCGCGCCCGGCGGCGACTGTGCAGAGATCCAGCGCCGCCGAGCCCTCGCGCCGGAGATCGAGACTCGCCGCGTAGAGCTTTCGCGCCGTGTCAAACGTCATGTCCGCAAGCTCGGGATTATACGGCGCCGTGCCGAAGCTGACCACGCTGCCCGCGAGCCCCTCGTCCGTCACATGGATCGGCTTTCCGTTCAGAAAAGCACCGCCGCCCTTGATTGCGGTGAAAAGCTCGTCCATATACGGATTGTACACCGCGCCGATCAGAACCTCGCCGCGCTCGGCGTAGGCGACGGAGATGCAGCTGTGGTGAAACCCGTGCACGAAGTTCATCGTGCCGTCAATCGGGTCGATGATGAAAAGCTGCTCCGCGTCCAGCCGGTCGCGCTCGTCCAGCTCCTCGCAGAAAAACCGCGCACTCGGCGTAGCCTCGCCCAGCCGCTGCACCAGCAGCGCCTGCACCTGTCGGTCATACTCCGTCACCACATCGCGCCGACCGCTCTTAGTCTCCGCGAGAATCCCGTGCGCGTGGAGAATTCGCTCCGCTGCCTCGCGCTCGGCGGCCTCGATTGCCGCGAGAATGGTCTTGCGTGCTTCCATCTGCTCTTGCTCCTTTTGCCGTTTTTCCAGAGTGTACAGCAATTTGCGCCGTGCCGCAAGTATTTTCGGCTGTTTGCATCGGATTTACCTCTTTACAATAACGCGTTAGTGTGTTAGTATAATAAAGCGCAGAAAACCTGCGAAACAGAATTTTTATTTCACAGGGAGTTATTCAAATGAAAAGAACACTTGCATTGCTTCTGGCGCTCGTGATGGCGGCCGCGCTGTTCGCCGGCTGCGGCTCGGGCAATAACGCCGCTCCGGCGGCAGGCTCCGCGGACGCTGCGGAGACCACCAAGTTCGTCATGGGCATCGACCCCGAGTATCCGCCCTTCTCTTATCTCGGCGACGACGGCGACTATACCGGCTTCGACGTAGAGGTCTGCCAGGCCGTGTGCGATTATCTCGGCTGGGAGCTCGAGATCTTCGGCGTCAACTGGGATGAGAAGCTCGTCCAGCTCGACTCCTTCGAGTGCGACTGCGTCTGGTCCGGCATGACCATTCTCGACAGCATGAAGGAAGCCGGCTATGTTATCTCCGAGCCCTACTATGACAACACGCAGGTGCTCGTCGTGAAGAGCGACAGCGGCTTTGCCTCCTCCGCCGATCTCGCGGGCAAGGTTGTCGCGGTGCAGCTCGGTACCTCCGGCGAGGCGCTTCTGAACGGCGATCTCGCGGATCTCGCCGGTACGTTTGAAAACGTCCTCACCTGCGACAGCTTCCTCAAGTGCTTCACCGAGCTCGAGGGCGGCAGCGTCGACGCCGTGTTCGTCGATATGCCCGTCGCCGCAAGCTACGTCGCCAACCACGAGGGTCTCACGATCATCGATGAGGAGCTCGGCGCCGAGCAGTACGGCATCGCCTTCCGCGCCGATGACGCGGAGCTCTGCGCGCAGGTCGAGGCCGCCGTGCAGGCGCTGGTCGCCAACGGCACCTACGCCGAGATCGCGGCCAAGTATCCCGATATTGTCAACAATCTGCTCTTCCTGGCGGACTGATTTACATGCCGAAAGGCTGACGGATTCATCGCCCGAAAGCGCATGCAAATGCGCTTTCGGGATTCATTTTGAGAACGAATTGAGGTTCCCGCCATGTCCCTAATGACCATGATCATCAAAATGAGCGAGGGTCTCGGCAAGACCTGCGCCATTTTTTTCCTGACGGTGCTCTTCTCGCTGCCGCTTGGCATGATCGTCGCGCTGCTGCGCATGAGCAAAGTCAAGGTGGTCTCCGCCGTCACGCGGTTTTTCATCACCATTCTGCGCGGCACGCCTTTGATGCTGCAGCTGCTCGCCGTCACCTACGGCCCGTATTATCTCTTCGGCGCGGGCGTTGCGCGCAATAAGCTCATCCCGGTCGTCATCGCGTTTTCCATCAACTACGCGGCGTATTTTGCCGAGATCTACCGCGGCGGCATTGAGTCCATCCCGGTCGGGCAATATGAGGCCGCGACGGTGCTCGGCTATACGAAAATGCAGACCTTTATGCGCATCATCCTCCCGCAGGTGGTAAAGCGCATCATGCCGAGCATCACCAACGAGATTGTCACCCTCGTCAAGGATACGTCCATGGCGTTCACGGTTTCCTATCAGGAGATGTTCACCATCGGCAAGCAGATCGCAAACTCCCAGACGAGCTTCATGCCCTTCCTCGTTGCCGGCGTGTTCTATTACATCTTCAATCTCGTGGTAGACCGGGTCATGGGCGGCGTCGAAAAGCGGCTCGATTATTATAAGG
>JBGUHV010000138.1:0-8005 GCA_045112425.1 Oscillospiraceae bacterium | reverse complement strand
CGATCCCCACACCACCTACAACGGCTGGCCCTGCATCCGCTACGGCATCGGCGAGACGCTCGTGCACTACACCGACACCATGGAGCTCGAGCCCTGGCTCGCCACCGCCTGGGAGAATGACGGCGACTGCACCTGGACGATCACCCTGCGCGACGGCGTGAAGTTCTCCTCCGGCCGCGACATGGACGCCGCCGCGGTCAAGCAGTGCTTCGAGCATCTGCTCGAGGTGCACGACCGCGCGCCTGCCGACACCAAGATCGAGAGTATCGAGGCTGACGGCATGACCCTGACCATCCAGACTAGCGAGCCGAACCCCGCTCTCATGAACTACCTCGGCGACCCCTACGGCTGCATCATCGACTGCGACGCCTCTGATTTTGACGCCGGCATCGCCGTCGGCACCGGCCCCTACGTCGTGAAGGACATGGTCACGGATGACCATTGCACCCTCGTTCCCAATGCGCTCTACTGGGGCGGTCTCACGAACACTCAGCCCAAGCTCGATGAGCTCACCATCAAGACCATCTCCAACGGCGATACCCTCTCCTCCGCGCTGCAGGCCGGCGACATTGACGCCGCCTACGGCATGGCCTACGAGGCCTATCCGAACTTCGAGAACGACAACTATCAGTTCTCCAGCATCCAGACCTCCCGCGCCTTCTTCGGCTCCATGAATATGACCAGCCCGATCATTCAGGACCCCGCCGTGCGCAAGGCGATTGCCATGGGCATCAACAAGCAGGGCTTCGTTGACACGCTGCTCGAGGGCCACGGCGTTGTCGGTCACGGCGCGTTCCCGGACGGCTTCTCCACCTTCGGCGGTGATAAGATCGACACCGAGGGCTATGATCCCGACAACGCCATGGAAGTTCTTGAGCAGGCCGGCTGGGTCGATTCCGACGGCGACGGCATCCGCGAGAAGGACGGCGTTAAGCTCGTCATCCGCTGGCTGACCTATCCCAGCCGTCAGGAACTCCCGCTGCTGGCTGAGGCTGCGCAGGCGGACCTCAAGAAGATCGGCATGGAAGTCGATATCAACTGCACGGCCAACCGCCGCGAGTTCCTCGCCGACATGACCAGCTGGGACGTCTACGCCTCCGCCCTGGTGACGGCCCCCTCAGGCGATCCCCAGTACTTCTTCACCACCAGCTGCCTGCCCGGTCAGAGTTATAATTTCGGCGCCTATGAGAACGAAGAAGTCAATGCGCTCATGGAGCAGCTCGCCACCGAGTTCGACACTGCCAAGCGCGGCGAGCTGGCTGTTCAGCTCCAGCAGAAGATCCTGGACGACAACGCCTACCTCTTCTGCTCCTTCCTGCAGATGAACATGATCTCCAAGGCCAACGTGACGGGCTACACCGCTCACGCCTGCGACTACTACCAGGTCACCGCTGATCTGGATATCGGTTAATCATCCCGTAAAACAGCCGGGGGTGCTGCAAAACACGCAGCACCCCCATTTTCAACATCAGGAGGAAAACCATGAAGAAAACCTATGAGATTGAAGTGGACTGCGCCAACTGCGCCAACAAGATGGAGGGCGCTGCCAACAAGACCCCCGGCGTGCAGAAGGCCGTCGTGAACTATATGGCGCAGAAGATGGTGGTGGAGTTCGACGAAGGCGCCGATCCCAAAACCGTCATGCCCGAGGTTCTGAAAAACTGCAAGAAGGTCGAAGACGACTGCGAGATCTATCTCTGATATGACAAAAAAGCAGAAAAAGATGCTGCGGCGAATCCTCATCGCCGCAGCGCTGATGATCGTACTGCACTTCGCTGTGGAGCTCCTCGGCGAGAAGGTGCACGAGCCGATATGGTTTCTCCTGTATCTGATCCCGTACTATATCGTCGGCAACGACATCCTGCTGAAAGCCTGGAAGGGCATTCGCAACGGGCAGGTCTTTGACGAGAATTTCCTCATGGCCGTCGCCACCATCGGCGCCATCGCCATTGCGCTCATCAGCCGCAGCGGCGATTATACCGAGGCCATCGCGGTCATGCTCTTTTATCAGGTGGGCGAGCTGTTCCAGAGCTATGCCGTGGGCAAGAGCCGCAAGAACATCGGCGCGCTCATGGACATCCGCCCGGACTATGCCAACATTGAACGCGACGGCGCGCTGGAGCGCGTCGATCCCGACGAGGTTTCCGTCGGCACGGTCATTGTCGTACAGCCCGGTGAGAAGGTGCCCATCGACGGCACCGTCATCGAGGGCGTCAGCGCTCTGGATACCAGCGCCCTCACCGGTGAGAGCGTCCCGCGTACCGTGCACGAAAACGACGACGTGGTCAGCGGCTGCATCAATCTCTCCGGCGTTTTGAAGCTGCGCACCACGAAGGAATTCGGCGAATCCACCGCGGCGAAGATTCTCGACCTGGTGGAGAACGCCACCTCCCGCAAGGCCAAGAGCGAGAACTTCATCTCCCGCTTCGCGCGGTACTATACGCCCATTGTCTGCTATTGCGCCCTGGCGCTGGCGGTGCTGCCGCCGGTGGCGCGGCTGCTGGGCGGCTCCGCCGCCAACTGGGGTGACTGGATCTACCGCGCTTTGACCTTCCTCGTCATCAGCTGCCCCTGCGCGCTGGTCATCAGCATTCCGCTGAGCTTCTTTGCGGGCATCGGCGGCGCCAGCCATGAAGGCATCCTGGTCAAGGGCTCCAACTATCTGGAGGCCCTCTCCAAGACAAAGGTCGTCGCCTTCGACAAGACCGGCACCATGACCCACGGCGTCTTTGAGGTGAACGGCATCCACCACAGCAGCATGGAAAATGACAAGCTGCTGGAGCTCGCCGCCCACGCGGAGATCGCCTCCTCGCACCCGATCGCCAGGAGCATTCAGAACGCGTATCTGAACGGGCTCACCTGGCAGGACGACGGCGAGGTCGCGCCGAAGCCGGCGGATCTGGAGTCGCGCAAGCTGGACCGCGGCCGCGTGACGGAGCTGGAGGAGCTTGGCGGTCACGGCATCGTGGCGAAGATCGACGACAGAACCGTCGCCCTCGGCAACGCGAAGCTGATGGAGCAGCTGGGCGTGCCGTATATCGACTGCCATCATGTCGGCACCATCGTTCATATGGCCATCGACGGCGCTTACGCCGGCCACATTCTGATCTCCGACGTTGTGAAGCCCACGGCGAAGGAGGCCATCCGCGCTCTGCATGATGCAGGCGTCGCGCGCACCGTCATGCTCACGGGCGACGCGCAGAAGGTCGGCGAGGCGGTCGCGTCGCAGCTCGGCATCGACGAGGCGCGCTGTGAGCTGCTGCCGGCGGATAAGGTCTCGGCGGTGGAGGAGCTGCTCAAGACCAAGCCGGAGAAGTCCGTCCTCGCCTTCGTCGGCGACGGCATCAACGACGCGCCGGTGCTGGCCCGCGCGGACGTGGGCATTGCCATGGGCGCCCTCGGCGCGGACGCGGCCATCGAGGCGGCGGACGTCGTGCTCATGGACGACGACCCGAAGAAGATCCCGCTGGCCATCCGCATTGCAAAAAAGTGCATGCGCATCGTCTATGAAAACATCTGGTTTGCCATCGGCGTCAAAGTGCTCTGCCTGATCCTCGGCGCGTTCGGCATTGCGAGCATGTGGCTCGCCATTTTCGCGGACGTCGGCGTTATGGTCATCGCTGTCCTGAACGCGATCCGCGCGCTTTTCACCAAACATCTGCACGCCTGAATATCCCCCACCGGGGGTTGCGGAAACCGACGTTTCGTCGTAAAATAAGGCACTATGAAATGATTGCAAGGAGCTTTCTCATGGATCCGTTGAAACAGAGAATCATGGAATACTGGTCCCGCCGCGCGGATTCGTTCTGCGATCAGCGCATGCGCGAGCTCGTCGATCCCAAGCGGGAGCGCTGGCTCGCGGAGCTTCAGCGCTATCTGCCCAAGGACGGCGGACGGCTGCGCGTGCTCGATCTCGGCACCGGCACGGGCTATTTTGCCTTTCTCTTCGCTGCCGACGGACATGACGTCGTCGGCATCGATCTCACGGCGCATATGATCGAAAAGGCAAAGGAGGCGTCCGAGACGCTCGGGCTCCCCGTGGATTTTCGCGTCATGGACGCGGAGCATCCGGATCTGGAGGAGGCGAGCTTCGATGTGCTCGTCACGCGCAACCTCACGTGGACGCTGCCGCATCTGCCGGCGGCCTATCACGAGTGGTATCATCTGCTCAAGCCCGGCGGCGTGCTGATCAATTTCGACGCAGACTATGCCAATTACGCCGAACTGAACGATCCGGACAACCTGCCCGAGAACCACGCGCACAAGAACATTCCGGCCGAGTGGAAAGAGGATAACGACGAGATTACCATGGAGGTCGCGGCCTATCAGCAGCCCCGCCCGCAGTGGGATGTGCAGCTGCTCTTGAGAGCGGGCTTCGAGCAGGTCCATGTGGACAACGGCATCTGGAAGCGGATCTACGCCGAGATTGACGAGTTTTATAACCCCACTCCGATCTTCACCCTCGTGGCGTACAAAGCCGAAAAATGAATCAGAAAACACAACAGCGGAGCGATCACTCGCTCCGCTGTTTGCTGTTTATACGCAGATCAGATCGCGATATATGATCTCAGAAGCCTGATTCTGAAAGGTGGTTATCTTTTGAATCCAGAGCATCTGGTTTTCAGACTTCAGTTTTTCTGTAATTTTCTCGCGTTTTGCCATTTGCTCCATCAGTCGATCCAGCATCGCCTCCGCGGAACGGTCAACCTCTTCCAGATGTGCGTTGAGAGTCCCATTCATCATCATGGCATCGTATACTGACCTCTGATGACTGCGGAGAAATCGCCGTCTGCGCTCACCCCAGATGCCAATGCTCGGTGATTCTGGCGGTAGCAAATCTGGGATCAAATAATCTCCTTCCCAATGGTAAGTCAGTTTTTTGCTCATTCCAAAACTCTCCTCCAAAAGCTCGCGTCCGGCGTGTCGATGATCTTCAGAATCAGCTGCTCCAAATCGGGACGGAGCAGGCTGTCCTTGGGCAGATCATTGCGCCAGTCATACAGTGCCTTGACGATCAACTGCCGCTCATCGTCGTTGATTTTGATTTTATAACGCATGAAAAACGCCTCCTTCGTTTGATGGTTCCATCTTAGCGAAGGAGGGCGTTGCTGTCGAATGTGCGAAAACGGTTATTTGAAGTAGTCGATAAAAACAAGAAACCCGAACCCGTCGCCAATCGGCACCAGGTTCGGATTTCGTTGCTTTGGTGGGAGTCATTATTGCATATCCCATTCCCTGCAATGCGCGGAGTTTGGTAAGTACTATTCGTCGCTCTGCTCGTCAAAGGAATAATCATTCAGTTCCGGGAAGTCTAGGAACTCAGATAGCGTCATTCCAAAGGCCAGCGCAATCTTGTGCAGGGTCATTGCCCGAGGATTTCTGGTCAGACCACGAACGATGTTGTCGATCGTAGATTGATTGATCCCGCTCATCGTAGCGAGCTTGTTGATTGCAATGCCGCGCTCCTTACAGAGCTGCCGAATCCTCTGAACATATAAATCCGAATACTCCATGACAAACCCTCCTGCTACCCGTATTTGGGTTAAGAAAATGATAGCAAGAGATCCGTGTCGAATTACCCGAATACGGGTTGACAGAAGCAGATGATTCAGATTAAACTGTTTCTACCCGAAAACGGGTAATAACGTGCAGGGAGGAAGCGGTATGGCGGATTATAAAATGATGTATACGCTGCTGTGCAAGACCATTGATGATGTGATCGATCCGCTTTCGCGGATTTCGGATGCAAAGATTTATGCTTCGTATTTGCAGAATGCATTATTGCAAGCGGAGGAAATCTACATATCTACTACTCCTTATCAAGAAGCTTCTGACTCTAAAATCATACAGCTGAAAACAGATTTCGATGGGAGTTTCTAGTGAGCAACTATGAAGCAAAATTGTTGTGAAATGCACCCGGCGGTCGCGCACATTTGAGCCTTTTTTGTGTGCGACCGCCGGGTGCAGACCCGTGGGGCAGGATTGGGGCAAAGTTATTTTAAAATCCGCAAAGTCAGACGAATCAACGCAAATTTCGGATTTCATTTTTCGCTGATATTTCAAGCATTTCGCCGTGGGGCAAAATTACTCAACAATATTTTGCCGACTCTCATAACCCGGAGGTCGCAGGTTCGAGTCCTGTCTCCGCAACCAAAAACGAAAGAGACGCCTTGTGCGTCTCTTTTCGTTTTTGAATGAGAGAATGGCGAGAAACAACGACCTCCGGAGAAGGTCGTTGGGATGGCGGCTTTGCGCCGCCGGGGGTGGAAGCAGCAAAGCCGCCATCTCCGCAGCCGCGCCGCTGGCGGGCCGGAGCGCCCAAGCCCGGCCCGGGAACGGCACATGCGGCAAGGCGGACCATGTCCTTCCCCCGCAACAACCATGTCCGCCCGAAAAAGATATCGGGCGGACAAACCTTAGAGCCGCAAGGCTTCTAAGGTTTTTTATGTCCAAAATTCAAGTGCAGAAAAAAAGATGTCCGAGGGTGTTGGTATGGATTTGAACTACCGACCCCCTGCTTTACAGGCGGGTTTTGCGATGTTTTTCGCAGATCCCGCCTTTTTTGTTGTCCTGATTTGTTAATAGTTTGTGTTCAGAGAGGTTTCCCCTAAATTTTAGTGGAAACCCCTCTTTGATCGATTTGATCATCAAAAAGCACTCTTACAAAACCATTACCCCATCAAATTAACACGGCTACGGAGGTGGTCCTATGATTGTTCCCAAGCAGAAAGATCAATATGGTTGTTAGGGCTAACTGACAGGAAGAAGGAGGAAATAATGATGAACGAATGGGAGCGCTGAGTCGGCAGGCTCAGCGATACAAAGAGAGCTATCCACCTGGAACAAGGATAATGCTCATCAGCATGGAGGATCCGTGGGCACCCGTTCCATCTGGAACGAGAGGAACCGCAAGGAAAAAGCCCATGACCGTTATGATGATTACGGCACGGGCTTTTCTTATTGGGACCCGGCTTCTCTGGATCGCGTGGTCAAAGGCGGCAAAGTGTTTCCATTCACAACAGGGATCTCAAACCTTCCCTGTCCCTGATTCGATAGCCCTGAGGCGTCTTCTCAAGGATGCCGCGATCCGCAAAATCCGCCAGCACATAGAGATAGTGCCGGTAGGTCACGCCCAGATAGGCGGCGGCCTCTGTGTGCTTTTCCCGATAGACGCCGTCCGGTGCTGTCTGGAGGATGAACTGCGCCAGCCGCGTCTTCAGCGGATAGGACTGGCTCTGTGCCGACTTCTCCGCGTTCTGCACAAAGCGCCTGCCCTGCATGACGCACAGCTTACTTAGGAACGTGGTGTCATTCAGTATCCGTTCCCGGCACCTGGTGCCGTCGATCCGCCAGCACGCACAGGGCAGCACCGCCGTCACGCCGTTGGTCAGCTCCCGTGCGCCCAGAAATTCCAGTTCTCCCAGGAAAGCCGGCGCGTCGATGAAGCTGACGATCAACACCTTTCCGTTGGGCTGTGTCACGCTGACCTTCACCCGGCCCTGCTCAAGGAAGAAAAGAGCGTTGTTTGCCTCGCCCTCCGACAGGATGATGTCGCCCGCCTCAAACCGAACCAGCGCCGAATAAGGGCGAACATCAAATCCAAAGCAATCCTCCAATGGAAAGCGTGCGTCAGCCATATCATCACCGCCATGATATATGAGATTTCTCATACCCATCATATCCGGAATCCTGCTAAAATGCAAGCAGAACAGAAACCTTCAGGGAGGAATATGAATATGCTTTACGATGAAGTCATAAACGCCGTCCATCACATTCAGGCGTGCGTTGCCTGCCGCCCGCAGATCGCGGTCATCCTCGGCAGCGGCCTGGGCAGCATTGCAGACCGGCTGGAGAACCGGGAACTGCTGAGCTATGCCGATATCCCAGGCTTTCCGAAGTCGGATGTCAGCGGCCACGCCGCGCGGTTTGTGTTCGGCACGCTGAACGGCAGGCCCATCGTTGCCATGCAGGGGCGCTTTCACTACTATGAGGGACTGTCCATGCG